>JANXEA010000008.1 GCA_025059045.1 Candidatus Bathyarchaeota archaeon
TTGAATTCTTCTGGGCTTAGTTTGTGAAGAGAGATATGCGACCAGCCATGAAACGCTATTTCGTGACCCTGATCGTCGATCATTTTTAATACTTCCGGAAATTTCTCCGCAATTTCGCCTACGACAAAAAATGTTGCTTCCACATTATGTGCTGAGAGCAAATTGAGCACTATCTGAATATTTTTCGGAGTCCTATACTTAATATCATAATTGTAATATTGTCTAGCATATTCGGCATGAAAGACTTCTTCGATATCAATTGTAAGGATATTCTTCAATTAATCTGACTCAAACTTGATGAATATATACGCCTTTAAAAGAATTATCCAGTTTTAAATTGTCTAGTGACTATATTTGAATACCTGTTCTGCGATTCCAGAAGATATCTGGGATTAGAATTAATCAGCATCTTTCCTCATAAGGTCGGTGTCCAGATCATAACTTTTCTTTTATAATACTTACTAGAACCCAAATGATGATAGCAGTTGTAAGCAACACCAGTCCAACTATAGTCGCGCCTATAGCAACTAGAGCAATATTCGTTATTACTTGATGCCTAATAGCAAACTCTTGGAATGTCCAAACCCAGAAGCCCAATCCTATAATGAGGGCGATTATGCCTGGAAGACCATAAAAAAGAAGAGGTCTCTTAGTCGATATATATTTCAACGTGCTCAAGACGACATCCATGCCATGAATAAGCGCGTTTTGGGAAGAAGGTTCACTAAGCTCATATTTCACTTTTACGGGGACCTCCTTTAACCTTAGCTTATTCTCCTTAGCCTTCAATAGAAGCTCAGTTGAAGCTCCCATTCCCGATTCATTCGGAGTTAACAGAATTATTGCTTTCTTGTTGAAAGCGCGGAAGCCACATTGAGCATCGGTCAGGTCATCATAGGACATTGCTCTAGCAAGCTTCGTAATCGCTTTTATCCCACTTTTCCTATACCTAGGTATGCAATTATTGTTTCCACCAATGAATCTGGAACCCGTCACAACATCAGCCTCACCCTTCAGGATCGGCTCCATAACATTTGGGATCTCAGCCGGGTCATGCTGTCCGTCACCGTCAAGTAGGACCATAACATCCGCTCCTAGCTCGCGAGCCCGCGCAAAAAGGGTTGAAAGGGCGGCGCCGTAGCCCATGTTCCTCTCATGCCTTATGACTTCGGCGCCTAACGCTTGAGCAATCTCACCTGTTACATCGGTTGAGCCGTCATCACATACGATGACGTGATCAACATGCCTTCTGGTCTGCAAGATAACCTTTGCAATTGTGGCCTCCTCGTTATAGGCGGGTATGCAGGCAACGATAAAGGGTCTATTATTAACCCTTACGTCCCCGGATATGCTATTTGTATCCTTAAACGACGATTGTACTTGACTCACCGCTTACACCTTACCCTTAAACTTCCTCTTCCTTAAATCCTATATGCTTCAATAAGAGGGCCGCCTTAAACATAAATCGTTACATCATTAAGCTTGCACACGGCGAGATACTGTATGAAACCTTTATCCTTCGCCCAGCTTATGGCCGAAGGGTTCCCCCATCCTATTGCTAATCGGCTTATCCTATCCGCTAAGGGGGCTGCAATCTGGCTCCTTAAACGCTCTAATGGACTTCGCATGGCTTCAGCGACCTTCACCACTATCCTCGCAATGGCGTCAACGAGCAGCGGACTCTTTACAGTATCGACACACTTCGGAGCCAGGCTCAGTATAGCCCTCTCAGCGGAACCCAGAACCCGGAACCAAACCCCGCACCTTATAGCCCGCCTCTTTATGGACATGAGAAAATCTCTGCCGAATCTAACTGCCATATCTCCTCTCACACCACGGCACAGAATGTCATATGCGCATTAATGTTTAAGGTTTTATCATCAAACTATTTATAAGACTTACGTAAACTCCACCTGATGTGACGTGAGTATTACTGAACATCGATTGAAAGGGGAAAATTGAAGATTGTGACAACCTTTGCTCTCTAAACCCCGAAATAACGATATCGCCGCTCATTTAAAGCGAGGAAGAAGTTCCGAGTCCATCCTATACTGAGATAATTTCTAAATTAGCAGAGCTCGTACCAGTTGGTGTAGACAACTGTCAGAAGTCCCAGAAGCATACAGGCTCCGCAGAGCATTATGGTTCCGAGAGTTCTATTATTCGCGCTAAGACTGCCCATAAGCCAGTAGATAGTGAGGATTGTAATGGAGTATCTGACGAAACCTAATGCAGATGAGTAGAATAGGTATACGACAAAGATGATGATAGAGTAGACAAGATATCTCGAACCCTTCCTCAGTGAGGCCGCATTTACATAGGAGGCGAGCGCTAGGGCTATCAGCAATGCAGAAATGATCTTCAGTGCCGCATTAACCTGTATGCTGTTTGAAAGGATGCTAGTTGTTAGAGGCGAACGTCCGGATAGGATGCTCATCAGCAGATCATAGGGCATTGTGATTGCATAGAATTTTCCCATCACCATATACCTGTAAACATCGAAGACAAGTATTGAGCTGGCGGAGAGGGCTGAGAGGACTACAATCTTAATTGACCTATCCTTTAATCCAGCTAGAAGCATGGGCAGGGAGGCAAGGAATCCGATTGGCCTGGATAAGCCAGCTAGGAAGGCCAGAACGGAAGCCACAACGAATCTTCCTCTCTCAAGCATTATGAAGGACCAGAGAGCGAACGCCATCAGGAGTGATTCGGCATAGACGGCGGACATAAAGACCGAGGTTGGATAAAATGATAGGAAGAGGGCAGAGTAGAACGCTACCCTCTCATCACCATCAAAAACCTTATAGGTCAGCCTATAGAGCCCAAGAACGGAGATAAAGAAGAAGAGATTACTGAGAAAGAAGCCTATGATATTCAAAGACCATAACCTTGGCATAAATGGGGAAAGGGGTGCTGAGAAGAGCCAGAGAAGACAAGGTAGAAGCGGGAAGGAGCCCACATTAGTCTCATCATACCCGTACTGGGCTATTCTGAAATAGTGTCCAGCATCCCATCTGGCGAAGAGGTTTAGTACAGGAAGCCCGGTATCCCAAGCGTTAGGGTTGATAATGGGTAGAAAATATGATCCTAAAACCGCGTTTAAGACCACGAAAACTCTAGAAGCAAGGGCCAAGAGCAGAGCGGCGCCGACCCCGTAAGGCTCGGGCTTAACCCTCAATCTAACCCTACCAAGTAGACCGCTCAACCTAGAACCCTGCATTCTAATCCTCCCCCTCAGCAGACCTCAATACACCATCATGCTCGATATGCTGCTCCACTATCTCTTGCGGTTGCAGCTCGATTCTAGAGGAGCTCTGCCTAAGCGTGGCAACCCGCCCGCAAATATTGGAGAGCAGGGATAAAGAGCAAGTCACAGCCAATGCATAGAGAATATATGGCGAGACCTGCCCAAACAGATCAGCCCATGAAGAGCCTAAACGGGCAACGAACTCGCCGCCCAATGAAAGCGTGGCAAGCGGAGCCATGAAGTATGCTGGACCAGAATAAAACAACGCATAGAGGAAGTAGCCTGCGGAGAGGAATGATGCTAAACCCTCATAGCCTAAGAATAGTAGTAGGGGAAGCAGAGCGGCTAGATGCTGCTCATTAACGACCGAGCCTACCGCTAAATAGGCGGCTAGAGAGAGTGGTACGCCCTCCTCATGAGAGCCTATTCTCATCAATATGGCGAGAACTGTCAATCCTAAGGCCACGATCGAAACCTTATTCAAGATTGATTGGAAACCGTAACTGTAGAGCTTCGGCGCGAGGTGGTAGAGGTTTACACCCCCTGGGGATCGGACCGAATGGAAGAGGAGAACCTGCAGCATCGACCCCGGATCCTGAGCGAAGAAGATGAGGGTGGGGACCTGCGATATCACTAAGCCGAACAGAAACCTCACTAGAGTGTCACGTCTTCTAACGGTTGAGAATAGGAATGCCGGAAAAACTACCGCCATATAAAGTTTCATGAGCGATAGACCATAAAATAGGCCGGAGAGCAGAGGCCTCTCAGACCTACAGATAAAAGCAAGTAGGAGGAAAAGTCCGACCAGAGAGTCGAAGTTACCCCAGACCGAAGTAATCATAATAGAGTATGGAAGAAAAGCGTAGAATAGGCCTAACCTAGCCGACTTCCTGGCAAGAATGTAAGTTATCGCCGCATCCGCCAAGATCACTGGCATCTTCAGAAGGGTTAGGAAAACGTATATGTTTGGCGTGGCGAGCTTGAGCGGGGAAAGGTGACCCCCAAACATTGCGGGCGCCCCTCCGAATAGCCAGACGTAGGCTAGGTGGAAGGGCATATAGATCAGAAGCGGGTGAGGAAGATATGCGTATCCCTCATAATTCGCCTCAACGCCGTTAGCAGCCCTAAGCATAAGCGTCCGCTCCACGACAGAGCAGTAAACGTTCCTACCGGAGGCAAACTCATTAAGCGACTCATGAACTGTGACTACATCCCAGACATGCATAAAGAATGGAGACAAGATCAACCTCACCGCGAAGGCAATCAACGCTAAGCACACCGGGCTTAGAAGCCCCTTCCCCACGATGACCGCGCTGCCTCTACGGGACATCCTCAACCTAAACTTAAGGGGAAAAACTGAATAGACGAGAAAGAACATAGTGACAGCAGCTGCAATGATTGGGTAAAGGAGCAGAGGCGACCATAAACCGCTGCTTCGACCCGACCCAGAGACATTAGCACAAATTGACATGGAGACCTTGCTGACATCTATAAATGAAACTGCAATCTTATTCAAGCCGGCATCATCACCGTAGACCACAATCTCATCCGGGACAGGGCTAAAACCGATTTCACCAGTCAGCCGCTCACCATTATGCATGAATGTGAAGTGCAATTTGCCAGATGCAGGAAGCACAGAAGATGCCACATCAAACTTCGTGACATTCTCAACTGACTCATAATACCACCTCCAGAGCGTTATAGTAAGGTTAGCGTCCACGCTTAGAGAGTACAGGATTCTTATTACGTCGCCGGATGGCTCAACCCTCTTGACAAGAACCCCGCCGCCATAAGTTGCGACTAAGGCGCCGCCATCCAACCTAATGACCTCAGCAAAGTTGGGATATATTCTCAGCCAGTTCACCTCAGACCGCTGGTCGCTCACCTCAACCAATGGAACCCTGTCAAGCGAAATCAGCACATATATCTGAGGTTTACCCACACCCGTACTCGCCTCGCCATAGTGAACCTCGTAATGGTCGTTTTTATAGAAATGCGAGCCTAAACTGCCATACCCAGCCCATTCTCCTCTAGGCTGCATAAAAGGCAGGAAACCTAAGACTATGGTCAGGCATACTACCGCAACCCATGAACATCTGACTCCTCCGAATTGGCTAGTCATCTTACGGCGCCCTCACCTCATATATCTCGTAGAGCCTCAATGCGCCAGCAGGCTCAAAGTAGCCCTTCTCAACCGAGATAATTATCCTATCCTCATCCAGCATATCAGGTCTGGATGTCGGTTCATACCGCGAATATATGGCTACGCCATCCCCAATTGATCTTATACTCACTCCTATAGTATCACCCGAGCTCTGCAGCTGGAACGTAGCGTGAACTCTAATCTGCCCATACTCCGGATGCCGCTCAACCTTAATATCGGAGACATTACCACTGAATAGGATGAGAAAATCGCCTGAATCCAATGGAAGCCTGACGCTCCCATTATCAATCGAGATAAAGAGTTTTTCGGAGAACACCTCCCTTCCATAGGCTACCCAGAGCGAGAATGCGCACACGATCAGGCGAGTATTCTCCTTATATGGTTCAACCAAATATGTTACATTCAGCCATGTATCGGAGTAACATGTCTTCTTCTCTATACGTAAACCAGCCGTCTCAATTAGTGTTAACCTCGAATTATTATGAACACTTTCCTTCAAGACCTTAGCATATGCAGGCGCCTCTATGTAGAGGCTGCCGCCACAATTTATTATAAACCTCACAAATGAATCCTTCAATATGAGGCTCTCCAACAAAGACGGCAGAGCCCCCTCCATGAAGACCCTATGCTCCCTAGGAACGATGAGATAGTCGACACCACGTTTCTTAGCCTCATCGAAGAGCGAGGAGTACCAGAACCGCTCGCCGGAGGCAACTGAACCTTGAACCTCAAATTCAGCCCTACCATACACCGTAAACCCGTCCGCCGACTCAAAAGTGCATGTCACATACCTCTGATCCTTCGTCCTACCCTGAGAAACTTCTGAAACATTCCCGACAAATGATATGGAAACCTTAAATCCTTCAATCCGCACAGTGGCACCGCGGCTCCAAACCTCTACGTCGGGAAGAACATCCATAGGCAGACTGTAGATGCCAATTGATAATCTCTTTACGCTGACATCTTTCATCGGAGCCGTTTGAGCAGAATATTCCACCGAGACCAGGGGCTTATCCTCCACTAATGTAATAGTCTTATTTATTATTAGGCCAGAGGACCTGAACGAGACTGTTAAGTTAATATACCTGTCAGACCTGCTCCAATGGTGTGAAAGGAACTTCGCCCGATATGGGCTTTCGACATATACATTTCCAGAGGAGTCGACAAGGGTCACCCTGGCGTATGAATCGTCAATATAGACTAGTTGTCTAAAGTTTCTCCCATCATATGCATGGATCAGCGGCGCCTTAGCAGCTGAAAATGGCTCCCAATCATCAACCTTTAGGAAAGAATTCATCATCCTAAAACTGGTAGTTGTCAGTAGATCCGCAACCCTAAACGTCTCCTCATTAATCACAGGCAGAACATTAAGGCCGGAGGATACAAGTAACCAATTCGCCAAGGACGGATGAGCAACTATAAGCCGCCGCCCAGCCTCCCCTGAAAGGATGCTTGAAGCACCACCTATATCCTGGGCTTTCAATGGTGGAACAATTTCATGATCACCCAAAACCACGGCTGATGGTGCGGCTAAGACCAGCAACACGATAAGAAGCATCGCTGGGAGCGCTGCAATAAGCCTCCCAAGATCGATCTCAACCTCATATTCAACCCCAGACCCGTCATCCTCGCCAATCCTCCTAACAGCGAACGTCTCCTTTAGACGCCTAAGAGAGAGAGGCATTAGGGCCGAGGCTAACGGCAACAAAAATGCAAAGGAAAGAGGCTTAATGGCCACGCATACTAGGGATGCTAGAAGCCAAGATGAAAGCACGAAAAGCAACTTTACCTGCCCACGGACATATAGGTCTAAGAGGCCGATACCAAATGATACAACCAAAAATGCAGAGATAACTATGTTTGATGAGAACTCTAGGAATGGGTTAGGCCGCCACAGTCCATCAACAAAGCCTACTGAAACAGTAAAGGAAAGAAGCGCCGCCGCCGCATGTACACTCAACAAACAGAGGAAGTGCGGCGAAAACCTCCTACCCAAAGAGAGAACGAATGCAGAAAGTGAAGCTAAAACTACTATCGAGAGAAATGTGAGCAGCTGAGGATCCGTGAACGGAAGAACAACCAACGCGGACAGCATCGCCGCAAAATACCTTTTCGATGGCTTCTGAAAATAACCGCAGATGCCTGCTAGGAGGAGACACGTGAACGCCATGGCCGCTAGAAGAGCATAATCACCTTTAAAGACAGTATCATAGAACATGGGATGGAAAGCGGTCAGCAGTGTCGCAGCCGCCAGAAACCTTGACGAGAGAAGAGACGAAAACCAGTAGAGGCCTAAAAAGTAGACCAAGAGAAGAAATATTACGGCAGACCTGACTGCAACGAGCATGTCACCAACGAACATGCCCGCAACCATCGCCAGAAAGCGATAGAATGTGTAGGAAGCCTGATACCCATATCTTTCAGAATAGCCTAAAATGAGGAGATACTCAATCGAAGCTCGACCTCCAGGTAGGAACATAGTCTTCGAGAAAGCCTGAAGGAACAGGGATAGAATCATATATAATATGATTAGGAGCGGCGCATAAGCCATCCCATTCCACAGAATCTGAACGAGTCTTGAACGCAACGCCATACCCTCACCCTTCAATTCCAAACCCTCATCCTCATGCCTTCAAGAACCAGAACCCCTAATAGGCATGATACAGGAAAAACCGACCAAACTACTTGATCCATAGGATCTGTCGTTTGTTGAATATTATATTTGCCCCTCAGCGCATGTGATATTTCCCAGATCTCCACATTCAAGCTTCCATTAACACTGCCGATCAGAGTCAAACCAAAGTCTACGAGATACGGCCCATAATACCCGTCAGCAGACAATACATACTTTAAACCATTATCAGCTTCGCTTTCAATAATACTTTTCAGAAGATTTGTCCCGTTAGGAAAGTATTTCGCCGCATCGACGTTATCGACCCCGCTCTTTGTGAATATAGGCAGAGTCTTCGCTTGGTTATATCCTCCGTCAAACATTGGAGCTGAAGTCATGGCGCTGAGAAGAAGCCTTTGACTCCCGAACCCAAGCGTAATATACTTCCACTCCTGGTGCTCGTCCAGAAACTTCGCCAGCTCACATAACTGCTCTCTGCTCAAAGTCTGAACAGGCTGTAACTTCATCAAGAAATTCCCCATAGAAGCTAGAACAAAGGAGGCGGCTAGGCCGCATATCATTGCAGCGGCAAGCAGCCTACGAGCATGCATATTCGGCTTGGATGTTGCTTCACCGAAATAATACTTTTGTATGAAGACGCCTAATTCAGAGATTAGGACAGCGAGAAAAGGAGTGTAGATCAAAGCAGCCCAGAATGCAAACCTATCATAAGTCAGTATCCTCCAGACATAGCCAAGAAGAATCGATGGGAGAGGAGTGGTCCCGCCTAAACCCATGATGAAAAAGAAGATGAAGATAATAAGTAGAGTCCGCAATCCCTTCCGCCTGTAAGCGATGAGGAAGGCGTTAGGTAAAAGGAACACTGTAAAGCTATGCATACCCCAGAAGAAGGGAAAAGCATACTCTGGGCGTTCAAAGAGATTATGTCTCGTCGCATGGGGTATCTCCTCATATGGCGGATTACTAAGAGTAAACACTATAAGTGGCTTCAACACGGCACCTAACAATGCGACGCATAGAAAACCGTAGATTAGCGTCCTCTTCACTAAGGCGCGCCGAACACCAATATTCTTGACAATAATAAGCAGAATGATGAGTGGAAAGAAGAATACGAGTGTGAAATGGTGTGCGAAGCCCGACAGAACCGTCCATAAAACCGCTCTAAGGAGAACAGATGGAGAAGGTGTAGAAAGATAACTGTTGAGGCTGTAGGCAGCTATCAATGACAGGCTGGTAGAAAAAACTGTGGGGAGCTGCCCAAAGGCATTAAGTATTATCCCGGTGGCGGGTAAAAGAGAGGCTATAACCGCGGCGTACTCCGCCTCATCCTCTTCAAGAAAAATTTTAGAAAAAAGGTAAACAGAGTATGTTAGAACAAGAGACGAGGCCACAGATAAGATCTGATAGGAATACTCGACACCGAAGAGGAAACTCAATAACGCCATCAATTGGTGTGTGAGAGGAGGATAGGAGGTAACGGGAAAGCCGCCGTACCACCTATAATCCCAAAGACTAAACCAGTCGCGCCTATAATGATCGGCAAAGAACATATGGGTGTAAGCGTCATATGTATATCTATAAACCCCAAATATTTGGATCAAAGTATTTGAGAATCCAGCGACAAGAAGTGCAATAAGAAGATTAAGGCGAGATCTCAACGCCAACCTAATATCGCGGACCATCATTTCAACATAGTCTCCCCGCATGTCTTGTGTAAACATTAAGGTACATCGCAGCGACTTTCTGCCAGCTTCTTGAAAGTGCAAAGTCTCTGGATCTCTTAGAGAGAGACTCTGCCAACTGTCTATCAGATGCAACCCTCATTATCCCATACCTCAAAGCCTCTTTCGACATATCAACAAGCAATATGCCAGCCCCCTCCTCAGCCAATTCCTTTAACTCGTATGTTGAGAACGCTACAAACGGGACACCCAGACCGCAAAGAAGATGAATAACGCCGCTGGTTCCCGCACAAGCCCTATAGGGCAACGCAGCAACAGCGACTCTTGACACAAGATTAGGCAGCCGCTCATTACTGACATAGCCTAGATACTTGACATGCCGCTCCCTCAAAACTCCCTCTATCACCCTTTTTCCCTCCTCAACAAAATTAGGATTAGGTCGACCTGACACCAATAGTTCTCCGCCAATCTCCTTCACGACATCTGATAATAACTTCAAATCTTTATACTGGGAGAGGTATCCCAAAAAAAGTACACTAACCCTTCCATCTTGCCATTTCCAAGAGGGATGATGATCAGTAAACCATGCGCCATGTGGAATCCACACAACATTACCAGCACCATACCGACTCATGAGCAGTTTAACGTATCGTCTAACAAGGACGACTACTGTATGCGCAGATGACAATACTATCTTAGTCACGATCTCCAAACCAATCCTATTAACTAAATTATCCCTGTAGCCTGAAACGTTAAGCCTTACGCCTTCTGGAATATTATGCAATGTTACAATTACCCTCTTCCTTGAGAGCCGCGCCACTGTAACGGATAGCAGGCCGAGAAAGTTCACAATTCTAGATCTACCAAAGACGGAGAGGGAGACATTGAAATGCATAACCTTCGATTTAGACCTAATGATCTCAAACCACAAGTTCAAAATGCCAAGTAGTGAATCAGGCCTCCAAACAGGTTTAACATCAACACCCGAGATAAGCTCCGAGGGTCTACAGTCAGAAAGCACCAAAAAACTGGAGTTCGAGACACTGACCAAGCCGCCTATTAAAGCTTCAGCATACTCGCTCAGCCTCCCATAGTCAGGCGGATAAGCAGAGACCCAAACGAATTGGCTGAAACTACGCTTCCTCACCAGTCCACCAACCCATTGTGTAATCATATGGCCTAGGCTGCATAAGCATCAATATTCTCCTATCTTCTCAATCTATATGCCAGTAACCCATTAAGAGATGATGCAAACCCCAATTCACAACGAAAACCAGCTAGACACATTAAGAATGCACCATTAATAAGAGTATAAAAAATTGATCAAAAAATAATATAAAATTAATGTTGCTTTCCCCCACCGATGTGAATCTTGAATACCCATAAAATCTAAACACATCATCCCAAGAGGACTTTAATGCGAAAATCCATCATGAACTCTTAGCTTTCACAGGCAACAACCAAAAACGAAGAGGCAAGAACATGGGTTAGCAGCAAACTGCAAATACAATCAGACAGAGGAGGTTTTCCAAAGCTGATGGGCCGGGCCGGACTTGAACCGGCGACCTCAGCCTCTCTTAGACTTTGGTCTGCTCGTAAGGGCTGCTTTGGGTCTGTTAGATGTCCCAACCAGGCTAGACTACCGGCCCTCGGATCGGCAAACATCCATTCTGTGAATTTAGGTATTTTAATCTTTTACTCATGCCTCGCATAGTGGGCTGAGACTTTTCTTATGCCTTCGAGTATCTTTTCTAAGTCTTCTCCGCTGAGGCCTGGGTGGACTGGTAGGGAGAGTACTCTTCCGCAGACTTTCTCGGCTACTGGGCACCTTGTCCTCGCGTATCTTCTTAGCGCTGGCTGCTTGCTTAGCGGGGTTGGATAGTAGACTATGCATTCTATATTCTCCGCATTCATGGCCCTGACGAACTCGTCTCTTGTGCATCTGAACTTCTCTAAGTCCATCTGTACTGTGAAGTAACTGTAAGAGTGCTCGGCGCCCTCGGTTGTCTTCTGCGGCTCCAGTCCATCAATCTCCTCTAGACCCTTCATTAGATATTCGGCGTTTCTCCTTCTTTTCAGAAGGAATTCGTCCAGCATCCTGAGCTGTTCTAGTCCGATGGCAGCTGCGATCTCCGTCATCCGATAGTTAAGCCCTAACCTCACACTCCTATATCTCGTTTCTTGACCATGATTCCTCAGCATTCTTCCAGCCTCATAGATCTCCTTGCCTAGCGTTGTCACCATGCCTCCTTCACCAGTCGTCAGGGTTTTGGTTGGATAGAAGCTGTAGCAGGCTGCATCCCTGTAGGCGCCCACATCCTTTCCATGAATCCTTGTTCCATGTGCCTGGGCTGCATCATTCACAAGGTATAAGCCGTGATCCTCAGCGATTTCTATGAGCTCCTTCATCCTCGCAGCGTTCCCGAAGAGGTGTACGGGCACAATCGCCTTAGTCCTCCGGGTTATCTTCCTCTCAACATCCACCGGATCAATCGTCAGAGTCTCCTCATCAATGTCGGCGAAGACAGGCTTCCCACCGCTCAGCACAACCGTGCTAGCTGTGGAGACGAAGGTGAAGACGGGGACTATGACCTCGTCTCCCGGCTTGAGAAGCGACATGAAGACGACGTGTAGGGCCGCCGTGCCCGAGCTGACGGCAAAAGCGTATTCAGCCCCCACCCTCCGCCTGAACTCTTCCTCAAACTGCTCGGTTAATGGGCCATGGCAGAGAATGCCGGACTCCAGAACTTCTCTTATCCTCCGCAAAGTCTCCTCAGTAAATAATGGTTTAGCGATAGGGATCTTCCTTTCTGAGACAGGCTTCCCGCCCTCAATCGCTAAGCGTTCCATTCGAGCAAACATCCTTGGATAGCTGCCATCCGGAGACTATCTGTTGTTCAATATTCTGATTCCAGCCTATTAATTTAAAAAAATGGTGAACCAGTTCGGTTAATTGATGGATCCTCAGGCCTTCATAGCCTCGGATATAATGTTCAGCGCCTCTTTTATCTCGTTCATCTCGGCTTTTGTTGCTTCTAGGCCCGACTGCAATGTCTCTCTATTCTTTATGTAAGTCTTCTCGTCAACTTCCCCTCCAGCATAGCTAACCTCTAGACTCGCAAGCAGCAGGTCAAGTGTCTCAAGCTGATTAGCAAGCTCGTCTATCCGCTCCCTCATCTTTTCGACAAGAGATCTCTGGTGCGCCTCAAGATCAAGCAATGTCTCCCTGAGTGTCCTCTCAAGATGCTCATAGGTAAGCTGGGACATCTTCTTCTTTTCGAGGAGATCGTCTAGGGCCTGCTTCTTTCTCCGAGCAATCTCCAGCTCCTGCCTCACCCTCTCAAACGACTCCTTCCACGAACTCAAACAATCACCCCACCAAACTTTAGGAACAAGATTTCAAATAGACTTTAACCTGCATCCCATATTTTACATTAATCCATTGCCGAAGCCTAAGATCATCCTTCATGGATGACTTCGATCCCTCCGCCGTCAGAAGTTAATGAGGTGACTATCACGTAGGGAACACGTTGCCTCATATAACCCGTAATCTGCCTGAACCTTTCCGGGTCATAGCTAAGGGTGAGCTCATCAAGGATGAAGAAGGGGAAGTCCGGCAGAAAAGTCTCCTTAGCAGCCAACATAAGCAGCAGGCTGATGGTAAGCTTCTCAGATGCGCTTAATGTATCAACAGGCTGTCGAACCCCGTTCTCACGCATTATATGTAATGCGAAATCCTGATCTAAGAAGACGCTTTTAAAGCCCCTAAGCCCAAGCCTCTCAAAAGCCCTGTTCACATTCCTGTTAAACCTTAACCTTGCAGCGGTCATGCGGCGCATATACTTATCCTGAAAGTATCCAATCGCCATATTAAGCCAATCAATCTTCCCAATAATCTCCCTTCTAACCTCAACAACAAGGCGGCCTGGATACTTCGGATCGTCTGGGGGCAGCCGCTCAGCCTCCTGAATCTCCTCCTCCTTAAGGATCAGCTCCTTGTTTAAACGTTCCATCTCCCTCTCCAACGACTCGAGCTCCATCTCTTCTTCGCGCTTCTTCTCTTCAAACTTCATCTCCAAGGCCTTTACCTCGGACCTTAACCCATGGACGACTTGGCTCTGCCTCTCGACCTCATCCCTTATCCTCATCTGCCTATCCCTGCAAATATTAATGTCCTGCTTAATCCGAGCTGCAACCTTCAATGACTCGTCCGCCAACCCTAGAAGGTTAATTAGCTGGTCCTCCCTTTCACGCTCCCTATCAAGATCCTTTCTAAGATCAGAAAGCCTCATCTCCTCCATTGCCAGCGAACTCTTCTTCTCCTCTAGGCTCCTCAGCAGAGACTGAGAATCCGAGCCGAAGCCAGCCCGTAGCATCCTAATCCTTTCAGAAACCCTCTCTTTCTCGGCATGAATCTCCGCGATATCTGCGATAAGTAGGGGCAGAGACTCAAACTTCCTAAAACTAGGCCCAGCAAGCTCCCTGCTCAGCTCGTTCACGATCCCCTGTGCGGAAGAGATTATAGTGCTATAGTACTTGCCATACGAGAGCTCTTCGAGATATTCGCGAAAAGCTGAGCTTCCTCCAGTAATCTTATGGACTACGCCGGACTCGGCCATGGCAACGCATGCATCGAAGGCCCTATTATCGGAGAAGGGGAGCATGCTTCCAGATGCAACCACAGAGCCTGAGGGAGTTCTCCTGAACGTTCTCTCGTAGACTCGACCTCGAAAACGTACTCTAACAATCCCCTCAACCTCATTAAGCGAGAGCACATGCTCAGGCGGAATCTTCTCAGAAAATATTGACGCGAAACCCCTTACAAGGCTGGTCTTACCTGAAGCATTTGGAGCGCGGATTATGTTAAGACCGGGCTCAAAATCAAGTTCAATACGCCTTAAGCATCCGATATTCTTAAGCTCTAACCGGATACTCCCTCGCATATCTCTCCGCATACCTCTCAAGCATCTCCCTTAGCTCTTTGCCGTCCCCCCTTCTGAGAATGTCTAAGGCCAACCTTTCAATCTCAGCGATATATGGAACTGGCAAAACAGAAGCCTCCGAGACCCGCTCCGTCTTCTGCCTTGGCATATTAAGAACCTTTATGCAGTCCACTGGCAATCTAAGGAATATACGAACCGCATAAAACGTTTTTTAACATAAGTGAATAGCCAATTATAATATCCATTCGCAAGAACCACCGCAAATCATTACTACTGATGCCAAACTCAAAATTCTTGGCCGCTGAAAGATGAACAGCATAATACTCTCAGTTTCCGAGGCATCTGAGACGAATCATGTAGAGTAGAAGAAGGTGGAATGGATAGTAGGCGTAAAAGAAGTATTTCCTATAGGCGGAGTAATGGGCACCTAAACCAGCATCCTTAAAGATATGCACGTAATCCATCCGATGTAGAAGAAGAATTGGCAAAGCTAAGAGAGAAAAGATCTGGATATTCCAGGACGGGAGGAAGAGCAGATTCAGCAGAATGAAAGAGGCAACGCCAGCCTTAACATCATCCTTTAAGATGCACATCGTAACGATTAACGCGATCCCATAAACGCCGTAATCAATATTAAGGAAAATGGAGGCTAGTAGGATAGGCAGTATAAGGTAAGGGTTCTTCCTAAATGAGCGGATTACCAGAATGCCAATTGCAAGCGTGAAGAATATGTTCAGCATTTCGAAAGGCTGAAGTTTCAGCGCTAACTGGAAGGGAACCTGCGATAAGCAGCCGAACAGGAGAAGCCTTAAGAAGTAATGCTTAACGCTCCTAGTTGTATTAACACCCAGGACCAGTAGATAAGAAAATATGGGAAAGGCAAGTCTCCCAATAATCCTGAATACAATGACCTCGGGATAGAGGACCGCTCCTATATGATCAATGGTCATCGAGGCAACCGCAATCCACTTCAACAACTCTCTGCCGAAATCAAATCTTACCAATCCCACGTTTGTGCTGACAGGTGTAGAAGAAGTCAAGGCAAGCCGACACTGATCCCAAAGATTTACAGCAACGATTCCCAAACTCCTTTATCTAAATCTTCAGGAGATTAAATAAAATCTCCATTTCTATAAACATTAATCGAAGTAAAGCAGCCTTAAAATCATTCTAACGTTCAGATTGATACATAAAATAGATGTATAGCAATGCTCTCTTAGATGAGAAAGAGTGGCAGGAATGGAGCAAGGTGTAAGATTTGGGATAATTGGCGTTGGTGTAGGCGCAAATCTATGTGCTGAAGCCTTCTCATTGTTAGGTCCTGGTGTGGCGAGACTCATAGCCGCGGCAGGCCAAAGAGAAGAGCGGGTCAAAGAATTTGCGTCCAAGTGGAATCTAAACCTCTGGTACACAAGTTATATGGAGATGTTGGAGAAAGCGCCTATAGACGCGGTGATAATTAGCGTTCCGCATTACCTTCATTGTCCAATAGCGCTTGACGCCATAAGGCTTGGAAGACATGTTCTCGTAGACAAGCCAATCGCATTAAACCTTGAAGAGGCGGACAGGATGATTGAGGCTGCTAGAAGGAGCGACGTGAAGTTAGGGGTTATCCTGCAGTCCAGGTTCGATCCAACATTTAGGAGGGTGAAACAAGTCGCCGACGAAGGCGGATTTGGAAGACTGATCCTCGGTGAGGCTGACGTCAAGTGGTTCCGAGACCAAAAATACTATGATGATAGCCGTTGGCGTGGAAGGTGGTCAACCGAGGGCGGCGGAGCACTCATAAACCAATCAATCCACACAATCGATCTACTACTATGGATAATTGGAAAACCAAGGCGCTTGTGGGCCCAGATTGGAACATATGCGCATAAGATTGAGGTCGAAGATCTCGCAGTCGCAGCCATCCGATTCGAGAATGGCGCTCTCGGCGTAATCCAAGGTAGTACCGCCACATACCCTGGACTGCCGGCGAAGCTGGGAATCTATGGGACTAAGGGCATGGTCATATTGGAGGGGGAAGCGATTAAGAAGTGGTCAGTTATGGGCGAAGTTGAGGTTGTATCTGAGCAGACCAAGGAGGGGCTCCAATCATGGGCTAGACCTGAACTTGTGCCTGTAACAAACCATTCAGCCCTCATTAAAGACTTCGCCGAAGCGATTATTAATGACAGGGAGCCACTAGTGAACGGTGTTGAGGGGAGAAGATCCTTGGAGACTATAATGGCCATATACATTTCAAGCAGGACAGGAAGAGTAGTCGATCTCCCCCTATGAGGAGAAGGAAAAATGGAGAATTTTAGGACTAAGCAGTCAAGTCTGCAGAAGGGTTATTTACTATTACCCCATATTCTTAACTAGATCAGAGATGGATGTGTTCGAAGCCATTCAGAAGAGAAGATCGGTCCGATCCTATGAGCCCACTCCAGTCCCGAGAGAAAAGCTTGAGAGGATATTGGAGGCGGCTAGGCTTGCACCATCAGCCATGAACCTACAGCCCTGGCACTTTATAGTAGTCACTGATGCTGGCAAAAGGGAGAAGCTGGCTCAGGCTCCTTATGCAGGGTTCCTAAGAGAAGCGCCTGTCGTCATAGTGGGATGCGGAAACGAGAAGCTCTCACCGAAATGGTTCATAATTGATGTGACAATAGCCATGCAGAACATGGTCATAATGGCGACGAGTGAAGGGTTAGGCACATGCTGGATCGGGAGCTTCAACGAGAAGGAAGTGAAGGAACTGCTTAGGATACCGGAGGAATTCCGTGTAGTGGCGCTTTTAGCCTTAGGATACCCCGCAGATAAGATTGACATCCAGCGAGGACTGCTCCACTTAGTCAGAAGGCGGAAGAAACTTGAGGATATAACAAGCTACGAGGAGTTTGGCGTAAGACAAAGATTATAGTTGCCTGTTCACCTTAAGGTTTTGTTATCATCCGCACAGTCGCAAGGATGAGGATGAAAGCCAGCAGCACCTTCAATGTCTCCTTACCAACTACTTCTAAAAATGAGGCCCCGCATAGGGCGCCAAATACAGAGCTCAATCCCAGAATGATTGGGATCCTCAAAGATGTACCATCAAAGTTGCCTAATCTTCTATGCCTTAGGAAGCCCGAGGCCACGGTTGGTATAGAGACTAGGAGGCTCGCTGTGCCCGCCGTCACAATATCTAAACCGAAAATGTAGATGAAGACTGGTATCCTGAACTCGCCACCTGCAACGCCAAAGAGACCTGAGATAATCCCTATAAGAAGACCGACCAAGCCCGCTAACGCTAGCTCCTCAAAAAAATTCAAGGTGAAGCCTATTACAGGATCAATCTTAACGAATGGCTCCAACCCAATCTTCAAGCCCACACTTATGAGGAAAAGTATAAGAAACTTTTTTAATGGCTTTTCAGGGATTCTCCCGGTCAATGAAGCGCCAATTATAGCGCCAACTACCGAAGCAAATGACATTATTAACACTAATGAAAGACAATGCATGCCCAGCGGTTCTATGTGCAGACGTCTAAAGAAAGAAGCAACAACAGTCAGTAAACCAACCGACAGGTTTATGGCGACTGCATTAAAAACTGGAAGACCCAAAACATATATTAGAATTGGTATCCTGAATTCGCCGCCTCCAACCCCTATCAAGCCAGCAGCAATCCCTGTAAGGAAACATAAAAAAGCCGCAACCAGCAACCTTCTCGATGATGTTTTGACATCTTTACGGATATAGTGTCACCCCAGGCTGTGTTATTACAGTAATCGGCGCAGACGACAATATATAAATTTAGAAGGCATATACTATACTTTTCAAATGATGCGATGTAAAGTATATGGTGCCGACGCACTCTTATCAACCCATCTTCAAATTCATTGAAGCGGCAACACCTAATGCAAGAGCTTGAGCTCAGGTGGGAGTCAGCATTGGTTGAGGTTATATCATTCGACCTAGAGGGAACACTTGTAACATTGGATTTCAGCGAATCAGTGTGGCATCAGGGGATTCCTATGCTTTACGCCCAAGATCGAGGATTAAGTCTGAAGGAGGCGATGGAGATAGTATTCCAGGAGTATGAAAGAGTCGGGGAAGAAAGAGTTGAATGGTATGACATTAAGTACTGGTTCAAACATTTAAACCTAAAGGGAGATTATATAAGAGTTTTTGACTATTATAGGCGAAGAGTCACGCTCTACCCCGAAACAATCCAAGTGCTGGAACAATTCAGCAAATCCTACACCCTGATCTTAGCAACAAACACTTCAAGAGAGTTCTTGAATGTTCTGACAGAAAAAATATCAAAACACTTCAAGTATGTATTCTCAGCGACCTCCGACTTCGGAATAGTAAAAAAGAATGTGGAATTCTACCGCAGGGTTGCGGAGGCTCTAAATGTTAATCCAGCCGAGATCGCCCATGTTGGAGACCGATGGGAGGATGATTATATCGTTCCACGTATGTTCGGCATCCAAGCGTACTATCTCGATAGGGCATGCAGTAGAACTGGAGAACATGTCGTCAGAGACCTAATAGAATTCTCATCTAAGATTCATAAGACAAAATGAAAGTCTCGGGAAAACTTGATCTGTAACACTGAACCTGTCCATCATGACCGAGTGAACAGCACAATTTTACAGTTTTATATAAGGGTTTATTCTCTTGCAGATTAGGTGAACTTTTACGCTTTTTTACGCTTTTCTTCAAGCCATAGATGATATGCCTCATCAAGATCCCTTGAGCAAAGCACAAAATCTCTTATGAAGTAAGTATGCTCCCTAATCAATTTCTCAGCCTCATCAATAGTCAATTTTCCCTTTTCAAGCAGGATCTCAAGGGTCTCTAAGGGTTTGAAGTAGTATGCCTTCTGCACACACTTGACGCTGACAAGATGCCCATATTTTCTTAGGCATTCAGCTAGATGCCAACCAGATAGGTCTGTAATACATGCGCTTCTATCCTCGGCTTTAACACTGATGAATTCAGCTTCCTTTTCTGTAGATTCTGGGCTAAATGGTTCTTTAAGCACATTGATCCATTCTTCAACTTCCACCCTACCAGTCAAGTTTACCCGTAATGTAAGCCTAGCTATCTTTGCAGCTGCATTTGCCAACAGGTGGCAATGGTCGACTTCCCTATAACAGTAAAGTTTTGCATGCTCACCTACTTCCGGTAAAACCTCAAGTAGAGGCCCATTTAGGTACAGCCACGAATTCACTGGGTCTGGAAGTAGAACATCGCCTTTTATCCTGTTTAGTAGTTCATGAAGAGAGATAATGCCCTGCACATACTCTGTAATAAGCGGCTGAAGACTGCGTGGAAAGTCAAGAAATACCGCGGAGTACTCAGGTCTTCTTATGCGATCTGCTGCTTCTATGGCTGAAGATCTTAGATTGGGAACAATGAAGAGGTCGACTTCAGCCATACCCTAGATGCATACAAAGAGGACCCCGATAAAAAGATTATTTTCCATCAGAAAAGATGAAAAACGAATTCCACAGCACGTTTTTAGATAAGCCGAACAGTTTTGAATTAAGACTTTTTATCAGGGCCGCGAAATTATTAGTTATTAATCGCTATCCGCATGCTTTATGTTATCCTTTAACATTATGATAGGACGGAGCAACGATCAACATGGCAATCAAGTTCAAGTTCTTGAAGGATTTAAAGGCTGATAAACCCTGTGTCATAGCAGGGTTTCCGGGCATCGGTTACGTTGCAAAAATCGCCCTAGACTACCTAGCTGAAAAGCTAAGAGCGGACGTTTACGCGGAAGTTTACTCGCATGCTTTTCCACCCTTCATAATTGTAAGGGAGAATGGGGTGATAGAGCCGCTTAAGGTTGATCTTCTCTACTCAAGCCTAGATGGCAAAGATTTTCTCCTAATCACGGGGAATGCGCAACCAGCAACCCCTGAGGGGCAGCATGAGTTGATAGACGCTCTCATTAGCGAAATCTCCGGGCGGTATAGAGTTACAAGAGTTTTCGCTATGGCTGCTTATGTAGTTGAGAATCGAGTTGGAGAGCCTAATATTTATGGAGCCGCGACTGATAGTGCAACTATGGACCTATTGAAAACGCATGGTGTTAAGCCGATGACCGAGGGAAGCATATCAGGGGCTAATGGCATCATACTGAGCTATGCAAAGGCGATCGGAGTGCCAGCCGCCTGTCTACTTAGCGAAACCCCTGCATATACATATTACGGGCAATTCGCCGATGCCAAGGCGGCTGAGGCTTTACTGAAGGTTATAACATCTATACTAGGCGTTAGTATAGATATGACTGACATAGAGGAGAAGGCGAGAGGATCCGAAGAGATTTTGAGAAGGCTTAGTAGACTGGCAGAAGAAAGATTCATTAAAGAGGTGCCACAGAAGACCTTCACCGGGGACTTAACATACATTGGGTAGTCAGCCATGTCAAGGTGCTGGATCCAGGTTTTTGAGAAAATGGAAATTGAGGGCGGTATAGCCCTGATCGCATCACAGGGATTAAGGTCCGCCGGATGGCTTGCCATAAACTTTCTCATCGAGAAGATCAAACCATCGCTAATAGCTAAGATATTCTCGACGAGCTTCCCAATCCAGCATGAGACAATCCCAACCTATAATGCCCAACCAGACGCAAGAGGAGTTGGAGGGGTATTTGTAGACTCAGGCTTAGCTACTGAACCAAGCGTCGAGGTATACAGGGCTGGAGGTGACCTGATGATTGTCAGAGGATATCAGGCTAACTTTTATGGACAGAGAGAAACCGCCGAGAAAACAGTTGAACTGTTAGAGCAATTAGGAGCGAGTCTAATTATTGGGCTGGCAGCTCATGCGACGGGCAAAGGCGACCTCTGCATAGCAGCTACAAAACCCGAACTAGTCGAACATTACAGCCGAACGCTAAAGGCAGAAGCATATCAGGGGCCCTTGCTAGGCTTCACTGGTCTCACGTTAGGGGAGGCAGCTATACGAGATATAGACGCAATATGCATTCTCACTAAGACGACGACTAATGATGAGTTTCCTGAGCAGCCTGACTACGAAGCAGCCAAAAAATTGGTGAGAGCCATCATTTCCTTACTAAAACTTGAAATCGATCCGTTTGACCTTGAGAATTTCAACAGTAAACTAACATGAATCTTAGAGTTGCGAAACAAACTTTAGTTAGGGCAATGGAACGGAGAAAAACTAGCCTACTGTGGCTCCATTACTGTTAGCTTTTTTATTCTGTCTTTTGGTGTTACCTCTAATTCTTGAAGTTTGCCATCCCTGTACACTCCTTTAATAATTGTTCTTGAAGGGGCATGTAGCTTGAAGTCGACATTCCAGTCCCTTGGCCAGGCTGGAAAAAGTATTATTTTATCATCATCATACTGCATGAGCATCCTCTGAAGGGCGATTAGCCCGACGCTTCCATGATCTTGGTCCGGTATCCAATCATAATTTGGTCCCCAAAAGGCTGGAAACCTAAAGTTTTCATTCCATGAGGAGAACCTTTCGACGACCATTCGACGGGCCTCTTCTGCGAGGCCTAGGTAGGCTGCCTGTATATCGTCTTGCTGCCAACATCTGTTTCCTTTTATGCGGCGTCTGCGGAAAGATTCAAGCCCGGTCTCCAAATTAGGTTTACCGACACCATATATTCTGTATGGAAATATGGCGTATAGCTCGGGGTTTTCGACGTTCCTCGGTTTGGGATCCAAAATCTTCTCTGCAGGTGAGAGGAGAGTTGTTTTATCCTCCATTCTTGTGGGTATGTGGGGTATTTCCTGGAGAATTCTGCTTAGACTTTTCCGAAGATCTGAGGACACTAGATTCTCTGGGAGAGAGAGGATCTTATTAATCACGAAGATCAACCCTGCTATGTCTGGGAGTGGATTAACGCATTCCCACCATGTTTCCAGTGACTGGGATGGTTCCATTCGCATCTTGCCTTTCTCATCCCTTGGGTAATGCTCATCGTAAAATTGGATCACTCTTAGGGCTATCGGAAGTAGAAACTTACGCGCGAACATTTCATCTTGAGTGAATAGGAAATAGTCAAGCATCATCGCCACGAGTTCAAGTCCACCCTGCCAGTAATACCTTATATAGCGATTTTCGACATAGGAGACTGGTTTGCCTTCCCTATTCCACCCATAGTTATGTGAAGCATAGGCACCCCAGAAATACATGGTCTCAGGATAAAATGCTCCTTCATGATTAAAGTATATTTTTGTCCGCGCCTCGGCTAGGGGCAATGTGTCTAAATACATGTTGAAGAGGGGCCTCATTAGATCGAAGTCGCCGGATGCCAGCATTGACCAATATATGAGGCGGGTGTTTTGAAACCAGTAAGGTCCGCCCCATCTGCGGTAATCGGCGTTATAACCTTTCTCCCTAGCCTCCACGGTAAAAATTGATCCGTTATGTTTTATCGGGTAAGAGCCTCTTCCTGCACAAGCGTTCATGAAACGCTGTAAGATATATCCCCGAGTTACGATCTCAGCGTCCTCTCCTCCTGTAACATGGATCCAACTGCGCTCCCAGAAACCCCTCCACCATCCCCGATGAGCGGCACGCGACATCTCCAAGTCTAAAGCTTGAACCTCTGCCGCCTGTTTTTCGAGTTGCCGAAGCCACTCTTCAACCGATAACGTCTGAGCTGTGAGTATATGGATATAGATGTGATATCGCATGTTTAATGAATCTGACGCCAATATTCTCTCCTCTCTGGTCCGTAGCCCTGGACCGCATATTAGGCCGCCAAATGTCCTGTTTATCAATGGATCCTTACAGGCATCCATTAGGCTTTCTAGACCCTGCAGCTTCATGGTTTCAGGCCATATTGACGTCTCATTTCTATGGAACCAAAGTATACGATCGTCTCTTAATGAGAGAACTGTGTCAGGCCCCTCTACAACTGGGTGTGGGGCATCTATCAAACCGTAGGCGCTGTGAACTTCATCACCTACCAATTCACGTTTATGGGTGCGCCATGATTCAAAGTGAACCTCTGCCTGAGCACCCTTCTTGCTCTCAAATTCTAGATGAATTACTGGATGTAGGGCGTCAACCCAAACCCTTATGTTAGCCATCGAATCTTCTCCACCGCTCTCAATTCTAATCTCTGCTGAGTGCATGTCAAGAGTTTGGCGGAAAATGATGGGCTTAATGAATGGGTTCGGCGTTATCCTGAACCGTACAAGACCGAGCTTGAGAAGACGTCCAATCTCGCTCCATGTGTCCGTCTTTCCAATATAAAAGAGAATGTCTCCATCCTCTTCAACCCAGAGGTTGATGCCGATGTCCCCGTTGCCCAGGGGCATGGAGCCGTAAGAGCCTCGGCTCGGCGAATCCCACATTATGCGGTACACGAGTTAAAGGATAATTCTTCACAGCATATAATCCTTTAATCTCTTCACTCAAAATCTGTAAACCCAAATAAGGTCCGCACTTCACAGCTGGCTGGTTTTAGGACTGTATGCTTACAGTTTAGCTCCGTAAACTCTTTTAGGATAGAGATCGGTATCTAGCGATATTTGAGGAGAGACCATGGTGACAGCAAGATTCGGATTGACCAGGGAAATCCTCGATCTATCCGGCTTCTGGAGATTCAGAATCGACCCTGAGGGGGTTGGAGAAAGAGAGGAATGGTTTAACTGTTCAACATCATTACGTTCCTGGGATAAGCTTTATGTTCCAGCCAATTGGAACGAGCAGTGCTCAAAATACACATGGTATATGGGAACCGTATGGTATGCTAAAGATTTCTTTGTCCCAAAAGACTGGGTGGAAAGCGCTGTCACTTTATGCTTTGAGGGTGTAAATTATAAGGCGAAGGTTTGGGTTAACGGGAGCTACTTAGGCGAGCATGAAGGCGGGTTCACATCCTTCAGTTTCAGAGTTGAGAAATTTTTAAGGTTTGGCGGCATGAATCGTACCGTTATCATGGTTGACAATACCCTATCCAGAAAGACTATTCCGCCAGGAGAGAACATGAACAGAACCTACTTTGACTTTTTCCATTATGGCGGAATCTATAGGGAAGTTTTTCTATCAACTTATCCAAAGATACATGTTAGTGACGTTACAATTAAGACAGACATTCAGGGCGAGGATGGCATAGTTAACGTCGATGCTAAAATCACAAATGAATTAGACAGACCATATGATGGCACATTAAAAGCTCAAATCATCTTTGAGGATGAAATTGTTTGCGAAAACACGCAGCCACTCATTATCCAGCCGTTTTCAGAAGTAATTGAAAAATTAGAGTTCAGGGTTAGAGAGGCTCGGTTCTGGGACGTTAGGGCTCCCAACCTATACAATTTGAGAATACTCCTTCTTAGGGATGAAGAAATTGTAGATGAGGCGTCAGAAAGGTTCGGGATTAGAACAGTGAAAGTTGAGAACACTAAGATCCTTCTAAATGGTAAACCTGTTTTCCTCAAGGGATTCGGAAGACATGAAGACTTTCCAATATTAGGTAAGGCGTTAAATGGTGCAATACTGCGAAGAGACTTCGATTTAATGGTTGCGTTAGGAGCAAATTCTTTTAGGACGACCCATTATCCATACTCACGTACACACCTTGACTTAGCTGATGAAAATGGATTCCTAGTAATTCTTGAAATACCGACAGTCGGCATATTTAAGAGTGAAACGAAAGGTGTGGAGAGACTTGACGATCCAGAACTTATAGAGAAAGCTAAGAGGATGCTAAAAGAGGCGATTCAGCGCGACAAAAACAGGCCGTCCGTTATAATGTATAGCCTATTCAATGAGCCGAGCAGCGACAAGCCAGAGTTTCTTGTATTCCTTAGAGAGCTCGTTGAGGAAGCTAGAAGACTGGATTCCAGTAGGCCGGTAACCTTCGTGAGTAATAGAGTTGAAAATGCGGAGGGCGTACTCGATCTGATCGACGTAATCTGTCAAAACATATACTATGGATGGTACTTCAATTTCGGCGACCTTGAAACGTCTAGAAGGCTGCTTAAAGAGACCCTTGAGACCCTACATGCAAAGCAGCCAAATAAACCCATAATTGTAACAGAGTTTGGAGCTGAGGCTATAGCCGGTCTGCATTCCGACCCCCCGGAAATGTGGACCGAGGAATATCAAGCAGAATTTATAAGAACTTACTGGGAAGTCCTAACGAGCACCGACTATGTGGCAGGCGGGCACATCTGGAACTTCGCGGACTTCAGGACTCCCCAAGGGGTCTTAAGAACCATTCTTAATAGAAAGGGGATATTTACACGGACAAGGGAGCCGAAATACTCGACGAAGGTTGTAAAAGAACTCTTTACAAAAACCCCAGATCACAGGTTAGCGTAGAGATACCACATTGAACGAGATGGCGGAATCCAGGCAGGCTTCAACGGCACTGTTACAGCCTACTCAAAAAAGTTTTTAAGGATCCTTCAGGACTCCTCGCAGGGAGAATAGGAGAATGAGGAGAAGTAGGGTTTCGCTCTTGGTCAAGCAAGCTTATTCTGAGGGTAGGCGCTTAATTGCTCCTCTCCTGGGTTTTCCAGGAATTCAGCTGACTAAAAGCAGCATTAAGCTTGCCCAACAGAATTTCGGTGAGCATTACAAAGTTATAAAGGCGATTGTCGAAAGGTTCAGCCCCGATATTGTATTTCCTCTCATGGATCTTTCTGTCGAGGCAAATGCGCTTGGCAGATTCACAGTATTCCCAAAGGATGAGCCTGCAGCAGTATATGATAAGGACTTCAGGTTAGAGGACTTGGAGAGGCTGAGAGAAATTGACATCTCATTTGACACTAGAATTATTGGTTATGTTGAGACCGTTAAGCTCATGAAGCTCTATCTGCCTCCAAAAATCGTCAGGGGCGCGTATGTTACGGGTCCATTCACACTAGCATCACTTATAATGACCTCTCAAAACGCTATTAATTACATACTAAGGAGTCGAGAAGCATTCCGAAAGGTATGCGACTTTGCGGCTGAGGTTATATCCTCGTATGCGAAGATGCTTATGGCTGCTGGCGCACAGTTAATATGCATACTCGACCCTGCCGCCGTTATACTTAGCCCAAGCATGTTTAGAGAGTTTGCAGCGCCATTCATGTCGCGGATTGTAGAATCATGCGAGTATAATAATGTTGACACCGTTTACCATGTCTGTGGAAACTCTATGCATCTCATAGATGCCATTGTAGAGGCGGGCGCACACGGTTTAAGCTTGGACTCCAAGTATGCAGGCGTACGGATCGGCCATGTGATAAGAAGAGTACCCGAGGACGTGGTGATAATGGGTAACATCAGCCCGACAGTAACGATGACTTATGGCAGACCCGAGGATGTGCGCCGAGAAGTACTCGAACTACTGGGAGAGATGGAGCCCTATCAAAACTTTATTCTAAGCACAGGCTGCGATCTGCCGCAGAATGCGCCGCTCGAAAATATAGAGACCCTCTTCGAAACCGCACGAGCACATAGGGCTAAGAAATAATCGACATGCAATAATGATCATGCATAAAGTATCATCTTCTTTCCTCCTGGTTTTCTCCTTCAGCGTCCTCTATGCCTCTCTCGGTTATTTTGAAGGAGAAAGGTGTCTAAAATATTTCATGATAGAGGTTATGGAGAGATGGGAAATAAGGTGCAGGTAGAGTGTAGGTATACTGATGTGTGTAAGGATTATGGTAAGAAATGTCGCGAGTGCTGGCTTAGCAAGCGCAGAGAAAGCTATTTTATATCGGAGCGCGAATTAAAACATAGGTTTGTTAAAGGCTTCTTAATTGGGCAAATGTATGGTGAATAAGATCCCTAAAAACCTTTAAGGAATTAAAGAGTTTGCGCCAATCAAACATCAACATATCCATTAATGGCCGCGTTATAAATTAAAGTCTAATGTACCAAAGAATAGCAGGACCATCCCCAACAAAGAAGAGAAATTTCTCCCTCATAAGCAGCCTTTCTTCTGATCAACATAGTGAATCGAAAATTTTGCCCTTACTTATTACTTAAAAATTTTCTTCGGGACTAAAAGGCTTGCTTTTATGAGTAAATTGGAAGGTTTAATAGCATTTTTCTTTGAAGTTGCAAGATTGACACTTACTAGGTTTTCTGGTCGGTATTGCTTTTCTTTCTTTCTTCCAATATTTTAGTGCCCATTCTAGCTCTTGTCTTGCTTCTTCAATTTCGAAGTTGCTTATAAAAACCCTTACTGGTTGGCCGTCGATTTTCTTCTCAAAAGTATCTATATTTTTGTGTTCTAGTATCATGTTTTCAATTTCTGTTTTTATTTTTTCTGGATTACGGCATGTTTGAGGGGCTAGAACTAAAGCATACTTCAAGGTTCGCGTCTTGAATCCAATTAAGTTTAGGAGTAGACAGTATAATTTTGCTTGGATGTGATGGTCACGCCATGGGCGTTGGGTTTTAGTGAACTTATATTCGATTAGGGTTTTTGCTTCCCCACCCTTAAAGATTACCATATCAGGCATACCAATCAAAAAGATGTCTCCGTATTTCGCTATGAGAGGCATTTCCCTCACTTTCACCAGCATTCCTGCAGATATTTTCGCCCATAGAGATTCCATGTTAATTTTTTCGGTTCCTTCTAAGAGTTTTTTGTGGATCTCCCGTCCGAGCAACATTTCCTTAGTTTCTTCTTCGCCGTATGGACAGACGAGTTCAACCTTCTTTTCGCAGTAGTATTGCCTGGCTATTAAGGAGATGCGTATGGCAGGTACTCCAAACCTGAGATGGCTTTCTCCACTTCTTAAGACTCTAGCCAACTCTTTGATTGTTTTCCTAAAGTTATTTAGGCTGTTTCGCCATTCAGGCCAGAATTCTCCGGCAAGCATATCCATTAATAGAAGACTTTTCGAAGACTTCGCGTATCTATAGGCTTCTTCTACTAGCTCTTTCCCATTTACGCCTGATAGCTTTTCTTTAAAGTACGGAAGAAACCATGGATGTATCGAGTAAACAATTCTTCTGCCATCTTTCTTTTCAGCGATAAGTAAATGCGTCTTTTTCAATCCATCTACTCTTCTAAGTAAGTATCGCCGTGCTTTCTTCTCATCAAGAAATTTAGAGGTTATTATGCCAAAGGCGGCTTCCGGGATTCTATGAGACAATACTTTCCGAACTAACTCATACTCCGCTATCTCTCTTTTAGTTTTAGGACCTGACAGTAAAACATGTAGGATGAGCCTTTCAAACCAACGTAAATGCTTGATAACCCTACTATGCTCAAGCAGATCGTCAGGAGAATAAAACTTCAAAATCTCCTTAATCATCACATCTTTTCTATTCCCGGTTTTAATCCCTCTACTTTTAAGCATTTCCCCTAGCATTGATTTCGTAAAACGGGAGTTCACAAAATCGTACAAGACTTTTCTAAGCTCAGATTCTATGGCTGACATTTTACAACTATATTTAGTTTAACTTTCCAATCTAAATAAAAGACTGTTCTTATATTTGCCTTTTTTTGGCTCTTGGAGTACTCTATTTTTAAATTAACGAGATTCTACCCTTCTTCTTGATTTTCTCCTTAAGTGCCTTCTATCCATTTCTCTGTTCTTTTTGGGGAGAAGTTAAGCAAGATTGCCAGAAACATAAACGAGGCTAAAGAACTAATATAGGCTGGCTTCGAGTATATCTGCGAAATAGACGGAGTAAAAATGTTTAGAAAACCGAAATAGGCAAGAAATATGCTGATGAGTCTGCGGGGGTTCGAATCCCACCGCTAGCTGGAGATATCCCCCGCAATATCTCATCTCATTTTTTGTTTTTAAATTTTTAATCTTCAAAATCTAGACAATGCCAGAAGAAAAGGTGAAACAGATGTATGCCCCATAGTGTTTTTACTGAATTTTTTATTAGGTTAATTTAAGTTATGATTTAATACAAATTTTGCTTGCTTTGTTTTACATTTATGTAAAGCTTAAATAGTAATGTTTTATTAGTAATACTGAAGAGATGAAAATGTCTGATGCAGTAATAAGTGTAAGAGTCCCCAGGGAGCTCAAGAAGGAGCTAAAGAAGCATGAAGTTAATATTAGTGAAGTGGTTAGGAGGGCCCTTGAGGAGGAGGTGCGCAGGAGAAAGATGAAGAGGCTTCAGGAGGCTGCGGCTAAGCTAGGAGAGTTCTTCGCAGGGATACCCGATGAGGAGATTATTAAGAGCGTTAAGATGGCCAGGATGGAAAGATGAAGTGTCTTATGGATTCAAGCGCCATAATTCTAGTGCTCAAATGGTTGAAGGAGAAATCTGTAGAAGCTCTTAATGGGCATGCAACCCTCAACTTGGCTTATTATGAGATAAATAACGTGATTTGGAAGCAATGCGCAATAGGGGGTTCTATAAATCTTCAAGAAGCAATAAATAGAGCCAAAGAAGCAGCGCAAATCTTGGAAATTATGAGCATGGAGGAGTTGAGGTCAGCTGAAGATGTCGGCGAAACCATGAAGTACGCCGTAGAGCAAAGACTAACATTCTACGATGCGTCATATCTCCAAAAGGCGAAGAGCAAGGATTATGTGCTGGTAACGGAAGATAAAGAACTCTCTGAAAAATCTGGAAATGTTGGCGTCAAAGCAATAACCGTAAAAGAGTACTTAAACCTAATTAAACTTTGAGCAAAACTTTACCTACCCAAAAATCCTCGAAATCATTCAGAACAACATGGACCTGGGAAGAATAGAGGAACTATTCCCGGCGATATCAGAGACCGAAGAATGAAAACAGAAGAAGCCTACAAAGAACTCCAGCATATAATCATAGAGATAAACGAGATACAAGCAAGGAGAAAGGAGCCAAGCGGCAGAGAGTTAAGCATAATACTACCACTCGAAAGAGCCATTAGAAAATCACAACAACTAATAAACTCAGTCAAAACATTAATAGGCGAATACTCAACTAAAACAGGCTTCAAACCAGAGAAGATAACGATCAGACGGCAGAAAACAAGGTGGGTAAGCTGCTCAAGCAGCGGAAGCATAAGCCTAAACCTAAAACTCATATGCCTACTAGAAAACGTAGTCCACCATAAAGTAACCTACCTAAAACACAGAAAACATAATAAAGCATTCTGGCAAACAGTAAGCCAACGATACCCCGGACTATAAGCAGATAGAAAAGAAACTACTCGAACAATGATTCATGACCGAAAAACTATTCAAAAACCTAACGAAAAATGGTTAGATTAAATAGCGTTATTTCAAAGGTTAAAAAGAAAAGGAAAAATTTAGAGGGACAGTATGCTCTGCCTGTATCCTTAATCTTCTTATAGAGCCCATAAGCCTATAAATATTGATTGCCGATTATGCGCTCCGGAAGGCGGAGTGATAAACTCGGCTGGGACCGTGCTGGTCCCAATGGAGGAGAAAGCATACGCCGAAAGCCGGGCTGCGGGAGCCACGGAAGCACGATCTGAATCCTTAACCCTCCATCAGAGCGTGGCAAAGATCTTTGAATATGCTTGGGCGCTTAAGAAAGAGGGCTACGCTGAGCAGACAATACATGGACGCGTAAAATTCTTAAAGAGGCTTGTAAAATTAGGCGCAAACCTCTATGACCCTGAGTCCATTAAAGAGGTGATCGCCAAACAGAGGTGGAGCGCTGGCAGAAAGGAACTCGCCGTGTAGACGTACAGCGGTTTCCTGAAGGTTTTCGGTGGAAAGTGGGATCCGCCAAAATATAAGAGGGTTAGGAAGCTACCATTCATACCATTGGAAAGCGAGATTGACTAGTTAATCGCTGGCTGTGGACCTAAAACAGCGGCTTTACTCCAACTCCTAAAAGAGACAGGCATGAGAATAGGTGAGGCATGGAGGTTGAAATTGGTTGATGTAGACTTCGGTAATAATACAATAAGAATAACACCTGAAAAAAGGGAGTGAACCTAGAATATTCAGGGTTTCTGATAAGCTCATGAGCATGCTGAAAACCCTACAGAAAGACTCCGAAAGCGAAAGAGTATTCCAGAAGTCGCTTAAGAGCCAAAAGAGACTATTCTATAAGGCCAGAAAGAAAGTGTCTGAGAAACTGAAGAACCCCAGAATAAGGCAAATAAGCTTCCACACATTCCGCCACTGGAAAGCCACAATGGAATACGCTAAAACGAAAGATATCCTAAATGTGATGCGCATACTGGGGCATAAAGACATTAAGAATACACTCGTCTACACGCAGCTCGTGGACTTCAGCGGAGATGAATACGTGGCTAAGGTAGCCCGCACCGAGGAGGAAGCCTGCAAACTCATTGAAGCCGGATTCGAGTATGTATGCGACTTCAACGACAACAAAATCTTCAGGAAACGCAAATAACCCGAAGCTGTGAGGGGGGTTCATCCAAAAGTGCGGGGGGTGGGATTTGAACCCACGAACCCCTATGGGACGGGATCTTGAGTCTTACGCGCATTCGGCGTTTGGCCGTTTGCTCCGCGCATCTTGTCCTTTTTTGGTTGACCTGGCTCTGCTACCCCCGCATCTTGAGATTTTAGGTTTTCGCCGCTAATATTCCTTTCTGGTTTCTTATTCTGATAAACTTTATAATTCCTTTAGATGTCACTATTAGACATGTTTGGTTGGTGTTTGGGTGGTTAGTATGAGCTACGAGGAGCGGTTTATTAGGGAGCGGATTGATCTTTCCGGTTTCTGGTACTTTAGGGTTGATCCGAGGGATGCTGGTGAGCTGGAGAAGTGGTTTGAGGAGAGGGATCTCAGGGGTTGGGACAAACTCTATGTTCCAGCGTCTTGGAACGAGCAGGATTCTGCCTACACTTGGTACATGGGTGTGGCTTGGTATGCAAGGGAATTCTATGTCCCCGGAGATTGGAAGGACAAAGTTGTTTCTCTGTGTTTTGAGGGTGTAAATTATAAGGCTAAGGTCTGGGTTAATGGGGTCTTTCTCGGGGAGCATGAGGGGGGATTCACACCTTTCAGTTTCAGGGTTGAAGGCGCGTTGAGGATTGGGGGGGATAATATCCTTTTCGTCAGGGTTGATAATACGCTATCGAAGAGAACTATTCCTCCTGGGGAGGGTATGAATCAGACCTACTTCGACTTTTTCCATTATGGCGGTATTCATCGTGAGGTATACTTGACATGCCTTCCGAGGCTTTACATAAAGGATGTCATCCTGAGGACGGATATTAAGAATGGAGATGGATTAGTCGATGCTGATGTCTCTTTTGTGAATGAGACGGCTGAACGCTACTTCTGCAAGCTGATGCTTGAGGTTTTTGATGGCCCTGAGATTGCTGCGCAGAAGCCTGTTCGATTCATTATTGGTCCAAACTCTGAGAAGGTTGTAAATGAGAAGGTTGTCATTAAAGCGGCGAAGCTTTGGAGCCCGGAGTCCCCTCACCTCTATCGGTTTAGAGTGACCGTCTCACATGATGAGGGCATATGCGACACCTATGAGGAGAGGTTTGGGGTAAGAACAATCAGGGTTGAGGGCGGAAGGATCCTGCTTAATGGTCGCCCAGTCTTTTTGAAGGGATGCGCACGGCATGAAGATTTCCCCATTATGGGCAAAGCTCTGCCTGGAGCGGTACTAAGAAAAGATTTCGGCCTGATGAAGGAGATCGGATGTAATTCCTTCCGGACATCCCATTATCCCTACTCTAGGGCGCATCTTGACCTTGCAGATGAGTATGGCTTCATGGTCATACTTGAGATGCCGATGGTTGGGCTGTGTCGGCATATTGAGAGGCTTGATGACCCTGAGCTGATGGAGAAGATGAAAAGGATGACTCGGGAGGCTATAGAGCGTGACAGGAACCGACCTTCAGTAATCATGTACAGTCTATTTAATGAACCGGACAGCGATAGGGAAGAGTTTCGAACGTTGCTGAAGGAGGTTGCAGAAGAAGCCAGAAAAGCTGATCCTACTAGACCGATAACGTTTGTTTCTTACAGGCACCTAGAAGATAAGGCGCTTGACATGGTCGATGTCCTCTGCCACAACTTCTATTATGGGTGGTATAACCTCTGCGGAGAACTTGATAAGGCTGAAAAAATGCTGAGCGAAACGCTGGATGAGATCCACAGGAGATTTCCGGATAAACCTATTATTGTCACCGAGTTCGGCGCAGATGCCATTGTAGGAGTCCACCGAAACCCACCCGAGATGTGGTCTGAGGAATATCAGGCCGAATTGATAAAGACTTACTGGAAGGTTCTACGCTCAAAGCCCTATGTCGTTGGAGGTCACATTTGGAACTTCGCGGATTTCAGGGTTGGACAGAGCCCAAGAAGAACAACATTAAACAGGAAGGGAATCTTCACAAGGACAAGAGAGCCAAAGTTATCTGTGAATGTCGTTAAAGAATTATTCCAGAAAACCCCGACCTTTCTCTAGTGTAGCACGGCCTATTGGATTGATGTCCCCACATTTCTCCCCTCGATAGCTAACGCTATATTGCTAGGCTTAAACCCGTTCACAACCACCATCTTTATACGCTTCTTTTTTAGTAAACGGACTGCTTGAGGGTCAACAATCTGGTGAATACCTGCCTCATGCTTATCATGAGGCATGAAGCGGTCTAACTCCTCAAAACTCACAAAATCAAGTTTTACGGCGTCAGCATATCTCTTCGGATCCCTAGTATATATTCCATCCTGATTCGTGGCCTTTATTATTAGATCGGCGTTAACCTTCGACGCAATTAATGCTGCAACAGTGTCCGTTGTCATTCCAGGTTTCAGTCCTCCCATGATAACAATTCCCCTTTTATTAAGGATTCTTAACGCATCCCTAATCGTCTCCGGTATTCTCTTCCATTCAGAACCGCCTATGCACATCGCTAAGATCTGAGCGAAAAGTCTTGAGACGGTGATTGCGGCCTCATCTTGCTCAGGTTCAGCTAAGCCTACATCCCTAGCCAGCCTTATGAACTCACGTGCAGGTTCACCTCCTCCTACGACCACGACTAAACGGTGGCCTTGACCTCTCAGATTTTGTAGGATATTAGCGTATTCTCTTATGAGATGTGGGTTCGGCGGAGACCCTATGACAGATCCGCCGATGCGAACAACGACATTCAAACCGGGCATAAGAAAATATTTTAGACTCTCACTATAAATAGCTCATCGCTCTTCATAGAGCCCGCCCCAAGCATGATACCATATCCCTATAAATATGAATGGACATTCTTCATTTTTCGGAGCTAGATTGGTTTATGTTTGAGATCATCTTCCTTGGAACAGGCGGCGGCCGCTTCGCCATGGTAACCCAGAAATTCAGGACAGGCGGGATCAGAATTCTCTCAGAAGGAGTGAACGTTCATATTGACCCGGGTCCTGGAGCCCTCATATATTCATTGGAGGCTGGTCTTGATCCCAAAAAGGTTGATGCTGTTCTTGTATCTCACTGCCACTTAGACCACACAAATGATGCATGTGTCATGATAGAGGCTATGACTGAAGGGACGACTAGGAAGAGGGGATTGCTCTGCGCGTCCCGCAGCGTGCTTGAGGGTAATGAAGTCTGCGACAAGGAGATTACATCGTATCATCGGGCGCTTCCGGAAAAAGTTGTTGAGACCCGCGTCGGAACATCGTTTCCGGTTGGTAACATTTTGGTGAAAGTCTGCAAGGCAGTCCATACGGATCCTGACACTGTAGGATTCAGATTTGAGACGGCAGATTATGGCGGGTTCGCATACATTCCCGACTCAGAATACTTCAGCGATATGAGAGAATACTACGGAGGGGTTAGACTGCTAATACTTTCAGTCTTGAGACCGTCTGGTAAACCGTGGAAGGGACATATGTCAACCGATGAGGCGGTTAAGGCTGTTGCAGATATTCTCCCAGAGAAGGTTGTAATAACACATTTTGGGATGCTCATGGTAAGTAAGGGTGCGGATCATGAGGCTAAGATTATAGAGAAATCTACGGGCATTCCAACCATAGCTGCGAAGGATGGTATGCGCCTAATTTTCGGCAGAGAGATCGTTGTAAGTGTGACAAAAAGAGGGGAAGACCTAAGCCGCTTTCTTTAGGATTCGGATTAAACCTTTCTTCTAGAATGGTGTGTTAGCAGTCAGTATTCCACCGTATATCCTGCTTGCGGATAATTCTTGATTTGACTTTCTCCTCCCTTGCCGAAAATAATGATCAGCTCTTTAATTTTGCAGGCTTGCATTATTGCCTCTTTACCTTCCTTAATAGCCTCCAGGAACACCTTGTCCTCACTGTAAATAGTTAGCTTTTTGATGGGGGCGTTGAGGGGAAACCTTCTTTCCGATTTACCTCTCCTAATCTCGGCTATCATCTGAATTACTATGTCGCCTTTTCTTTCAGCTTCCTCATTAATCAATTCTCTATCCGCCTCCGGCCAGGGTGTCAGATGAATACTTCTGTAACCCTTGAGTTCCGCGTACATGTTCTGGTAGATTTCCTCTGTTATATGCGGTGTGAAGGGTGCTAGCATCTGGATAATCTTGTAGATCGCATGGTAAAGCGTGTATAATGCAGCCGCTCGACTCTCATCGTCTTGGCTTTCTACTCTGTATAGCCTATCCTTAATCGCCTCGATATACTGATCACAGAAGATGTGCCAAGTAAATTCACGAACGGCTTCGATTGCAATATTGAAATTATAGTTTTCAAGCGCTTCTCCAACCTTTTCTACGGTTTTCTCAAGCTTCGATAACAGCCATCTGTCTATTAATTGGAGCCTACCCTTTGATGCGGGATCATAGTCTTTAAGGTGGAGGCTGGCGAACCTAGAGGCATTCCACAGCTTTATCAGGAACCTCCAACCATACTCCACGTCCGGCCAACGGAACGGTATATCGGAGCCTGTTGCCCCTCCGGCCGCAGCCCACTGTCTCATAGCGTCTGCACCGTACTTCTCAATGACCTCCAGTGTTGTGACATAATTTCCAAGAGACTTGCTCATCTTCCTGCCATCTGAGCCCAAGACCATGCCGTTGATTAGACATGCCTTGTAAGCTTTTTCTCCGAAAAGTGCTAGATGGCGGACCATGAGATAGTATGCCCAAGTCCTTATTATGTCAGTCCCTGAGGGGTGAAGATCTGATGGGAAGAGCCTTCTCCAATCTGGTCTGTCAGGCCAGCCTGCATGGACGGCGCAGGTTATTGATGAGTCAAACCATGTGTCAAGCACGTCTTTCTCGGGTAGGAACTTTTTAGATCCGCATTTAGGACAAATTTCAATCTTAGGCGGGCTTAGCTTTGGATCTATTGGAAGCCACTCAGGCTTAGCTAATATGACCTCGCCGCACTTCTCACAGTACCATATGGGTATCGGTGTTGCAAAGACCCTTTGCCTCGATATAACCCAGTCCCAGTCCAAGCTTCTAGCCCAGTCGATAAGCCTATGCCGCATATGGTTTGGGTACCACTTCACCTCATAAGCCGCTTTTTCAACCTGATCTGTAAGAGCTCGAGTTTTCATGAACCACTGCTTTCTCTCTAGGATCTCGACCGGGGTTTTACATCTCCAGCAGACTCCTACTTCCTGTCTGATTCTTTCGATCTTCTCAAGAAAGCCTTCATTTTGAAGGTCTTGGACAATGGCTTTTCGAGCCTCCTCTATCCCCAGTCCCGCGTATTTTCCAGCATTCTCGTTCATCTTTCCGTCTTCTGTCAAGACTGTTATAACTGGAAGCTTATTCTTTGAGACGCATCTCACATCATCCTTATCCCCGAATGTGCAGATCATCACCACTCCTGTTCCAAACTCCGGCTCAACATTGTCGTCAAATATTATTTTGACTTTACTTCCAACAATTGGGACTACAACTGTCCTGTTAACAAATCTGTTATATCTCTGGTCGTCCGGATGCACTGCCACAGCGACGCATGCGGGTATAAGCTCGGGGCGGGTTGTGGCTATGCTTAAGAAACCACCATCCTCCAGCGGGAACCTTATGTAATGAAAGAATCCATCCCTACTCTCATACTCAACTTCGGCGTCTGCTATGGCAGTCTCGCATCTCGGACACCAATTCACCGGGTGCGTTCCCTGGTAAATTAAACCCTTCTGGTAAAGGAGGATGAAGGAGAGCTGGGTTCTACGCCAGTAATCCGGATCCATAGTCTTATATTCCAGCGACCAGTCTATTGAGCAGCCCATCCGCTTAATCGCTTTTTTCATCGCCTGAATATACTTCTCCACAAACTGCTCGCATAACTTTCTGAACTCGTCCGGAGGCACCTGAGTCTTTCTTATGCCATACTTTTCTTCTGTCTCAACCTCTGTAGGCAAACCGTGGCAATCCCATCCTTGCGGGAAATGAACATTATAACCCTTCATACGCTTGTATCTGGCGACGATGTCAAAGTACGTCCAATTCAAAACATTTCCCATATGAAAGTCGCCTGAGGGATACGGTGGGGGCGTATCTATCGTGTAGGGAGGCTTATCCCTTGCTTCCCAATCGAAGCGGTAGACCCCCTCCTCCTCCCACAGGGTCTGCCACTTTACCTCGATCTCTTTTATGTTGAATTCTTTCGGCAGAGGCTTCATGGACTGTCATCCTTCAATGCATATTTAATAAGGAAAGGGTAAATAAGAACTAGAATAATTAGTTTTCCGCGAAAAACAGGAACAACGTACAGCTAATAATATGGTGTGAAGACATTCTCACTCGGAAGCTGATTTCAAATTTTTTCAAAAAATACATGCTTTTTTGTTGTGTGGATGGGCGGTTTTTCTTTTTCGCTAGTCCCAAGCGACTACTTCCGCTCCAACCTACCCATCGGAAACTCGCCTTCCGTCAGGGCTGAGCCCCCTAAAGTCGCCATATACTCTGCTGCCAGAAGGGGAGATGGTCTCGCCATCAGCTGGCCAAGCTGCAACACAGAGTACCAGAAGAACCTCAACTAGAGATAGTAATATCAACCGGTAGCTTCATACCAGTCGACTTAGGCTAGCTGATGATGGATAAGGTTTAGGTAGCGTGGTAGAGGTTGTTTTAAAACACGAATACTGGTTTTCTGTAGGACATGTTGGTATCTTTTAACATTCCACCATTATCCTGAACCTTGACAATTTCATCCTCGCGGAAAATATACGTCTTTTCCCCGTCTGCGTAAATCTTGGATGTATGTTGAAAACTTGAAGTTTAGAGCGCCTCAACGAAAAAAAGCCTATCAACAAGCTCTTTATACCTGTTTCTGATCGTCACCTCGGTTATCCTGGCTGCCTGAGATATTTCTCGCTGGGTCATTCTCTCCCCACATATAACCGATGCGACATATAGCGCGGCTGCTGCAAGACCAGTCGGGCTTCTACCAGCAGTGAGTTTAAGTTCTTTCGCAACCTTCAGGACCCGGTTGGCTATTTCCGATGTCTTTCCATTAAGCTCTAGACAATTTGAAAGCTTCATGATATATTGGGCTGGTTTTGAAGATGGAGCCGTGAAGTCGAGTTCCCTTTGTAGGATCCTGTAGCTCCGGCTGATCACCTTCTTGTCCAAACCGGATGCTGACGCAAGATCATCAAGTGTTCTTATCTGCCCACATTGCCTACAAGCAATGTATAACGCTGCAGCACCCATTCCCTTCATAGTTCTCCCGCGGATCAAGTTTTTCTTGAGTGATTTCCGATATATCACGGCAGCGGTCTCTATTATGCTTAGGGGCAATGAAAGATTCTCAGCAATCTTCGAAATTTCGGATAGAGCGAAGAGGAGGTTCCTCTCTGAGGTATCGGCAACCCGCGCAATTTTCTGCCACTTCCTTATCCTATAAATCTGGTCCCTCTGCTCCGCGGCAACCCTTCTCCCATAAGCGTCTCGATCCCGTTGATCAATATCCGTCGACAAACCCTTATCATGCATTGTGAGCCTTGAGGGCGCGCCTGCCCGGGCCTTTTTCTCCCTCTCCTCCTCATCGAATGCCCTCCATTCAGGCCCGCTGTCAACGATTTTTGCTTCCATTACAAAACCGCAGTCCATACACACTATTTCGGAGCTCTCATAATCCCATACAAGTCTCTTGCTGCCGCATTCTGAGCAGCATTCTATAATGGCGGGAGCCTCTTCCCCTTCATTGCTCATCTTTTTTCCATCTGACCATATTTTACGAATTCAAACTATTTAGGAGCATATAGTAGGATGCTTCATCATGATATTTGCCCTCTTTCTGCACCCTCAATTTCCTTATACTTTCAAGTTTGAAACCAAGCTTCTCCGCTACATGCCTCATCGCCTTATTGTCAGCCAGCGTCTCGATCTCAAGCCTTACGATACCCTCTTTCTCAGCGAGCGCTATCGCCGATTCTACAAGTTTAGTAGCTATTCCATTACCCCAATAATCCGGATGGACGCTAACACCTATAGTTGCCACATGCTCCATGAATCTTCCAAGCCTCCAGAGCCCAAGAAAACCTACCACACGATCCTTACTCTTCGCTACAAGTATCTCAGCCCTCTTATTCTTCTTCAACCTTCTGAAAAACCTCTTATATGCCTGAAACTCTTTATCGATACTGCCAACATACTCAAAAAGCCATTCACGAACTTTAGGGTGACACTCTATCTCCACAATGTCCCTAATATCTTCGTTTGTTAATCTTACTTCTTTTGCGTTGAAAATCTCAAATTTCAACGCATCCCTCCAACAACAGATTTGACTGATTATCCAACGTATTATTAAAGTTTACTTGTCATCCATTAACATTCCTCCTCATGCCAATGACCTTATATGTTAAAGCATGAATTTGGATGATGTGATGAAGTCCATATACATACCGCATATTAACGCAGATCTTAGAGTCGCTGTTGCCTATAATCTTACGTCAGAACTTCATAAGGGCGAGAATCTCGACTATATATCCGAGGTTGAGGTTGAGGAGGAGGCTAAAAATGTCGGGGAAGCACTTGAAAAACTTGGGATCCGATTTGAGATGTTTCCTCTTGGCGGGGATCTAGGAGACTTCATAAGTGATCTTAAAAGATTTAATCCAGACGTCGCCATAAATCTTTGCGAAGGCGCATTCGGCGAAAGCCACCATGAAATGAATGTGCCAAGCATATTCGAACTCTTAGGCATACCCTATACTGGTTCGCCGCCGTTGTCTCTTGGAATATGCCAAAATAAGGGATTGGCCAAAAAAATATTGAGCGCAAGCGGGATATTGACGCCGCGATACTGCATATTGGATGATCCTCGAGATTGGAGGGGGCAGATTGAGTTTCCGCTTTTCGTCAAGCCGCTGCAGGAGGACGCAAGCCTCGGAATTTCTAGGGAAAATTATGTGCAGAATAGTGAGCAATTAAAAGAGAGAGTTGAATACATATGCAAAACATATAGGCAGCCAGCTCTGGTCGAAGAGTACATTTGTGGGAGAGAGTTAAACATATCCATACTGGGCAATGAGGAGCCAATTGTGCTGCCTATTTCCGAGATAATTTTCGAGTTCGAGGAGGAGCCGAGGATAGTGGACTACAGAGCCAAATGGGTTAAAGAAAGCGAAGAATATAAGAAGACGAAGCCTATCTGTCCCGCAGATCTAGAAGCGAAGACCAGAATGAAGGTTGAAAAAGCAGCCCTATCAGCCTACAAGGCCCTTTACTGCAGGGACTACGCGAGGGTTGACATGCGCCTAAAGAACGACTCGCCAATCGTCCTCGAGGTCAACCCAAACCCAGACATATCCATTGAAGCAGGTTTCGCACGATCACTGAGAGCCGCAGGAATACCATATGAAGAATTCATCAAGAAGATAATCTCGTTTGCACTTGAGCGCCAGAACGCCTCAAGGAAGTTTTACTAACGATAACCCATCAAAAAGAGACTGAAGCCCGTATCTTTTGAGAGCCTGCCAAAGAATTGTGCAGATAAGCTCATCATAAGTAAAGCCTGCGGCTCTAGCCGCTTCTGGAAAGCATGAATGCGCATCAGGATCCGGGATTAATCCTGGAAGAGGGTTAACCTCAAGAACGTGAGGCTCACCCTGCTCATCCAATCTCATGTCTATGCGGCATAGATCTCTACAGTTAAGCGCCTTAAAAGTCTTAACTGCAATCTGTTTTATCCTTTTCTCAAGCGTCTTCGAAATATTTGCAGGGCATTTAAAGATCTCAAGAGGCTTTTCCGGAGTATCCCACACCCACTTAACTTCATATGAGTATATTGGGCTCACATCTGGGGGCAATTTCTCCAATAATATCTCGACTATCGGCAACACCAGCGGATCTTTATTACCTATGAGGGCAACTGTAAACTCCCTTCCAGGAAGAAAAGACTCGACGATGGCGGGTTGATTATATGTTTTTATAACCCACGCGATCTGATTTCTCAGACTGTTATCATCCTTAACTAGAGAACTATTTCTCACACCCTTGCTCGACCCCTCAGCCAAAGGTTTAACGATGAGGGGAAAACGGAGCCTCCTGCTTAAACGCTCATATGGACTTTTAAACACCTGAAAGTTAGGTGACGGGACGCCGCTCGCAGCAAGCACCCTATGAGTTAAAGCTTTATCTAATGCAACCGCCAGGGTTAACGGTCCGGAACCCGTATATGGGATGCCAAGCATCTCAAGCATAGCCGGCACCTGAGACTCTCTGCTCTCACCCCTCAGCCCCTCAGCTATGTTAAAAACTATATGAGGCTTCAGTCTCCTAATCTTAGAATAAGCATTCTCATCCGCTTCTATCTTTGTTACCCGACATCCACCTCTCTTCAATGATTCGGCTATGGCATTAACCGTTGTTTCATCGTCAAATTCTGCGAAAAAGTCTTCCGGCAGCCCTTCATCAGGGCGGACTTTTCTCTTAAGGTTAAATGTTAGCCCTACCTTGAGGCTCATAGCGGTTCAGCTGCTTCCACTGGAACCTTCAAAAGCCTATATGTCTTCTCTCCCTCAGGTATTTGCGGGTACACAAAAATCTTGCCCTCATAGTTTCTCAGAACAACATGGTCTTTCTCAAGGCTCACTATATAATTGGGCTGAACAGGTATTTTGCCTCCACCGCCAGGCGCGTCAATGACATAGCGGGGGACAGCGAATCCCGTAGTATGCCCTATGAGGGACTCTATTATTTGGAGACCAGTCTCTATTCTAGTCCTGAAATGATATGTTCCCTTAACGAGGTCCATCTGAAAGAGATAATAGGGCTTAACACGTATCTTCAGAAGCCTATGAACCAGCTCTCTCATGACTTCTGGATTGTCGTTGACACCTCTTAGGAGGACTGATTGATTTCCAAGCGGGATTCCAACATCTGCGAGAAGACCGCATGCCCTTTCACTATCCTCGGTAATCTCTCTAGGATGATTAAAATGTACATTCACGTACAATGGATGGTACTTCTTCAGCATTTCACATAGCTTCGGAGTAATCCTCTGGGGAAGCGTGCATGGAACTCTTGACCCTATTCTCAGAATCTCTACATGCGGTATCGCCCTTAACCTTTTCAGGATCCGTTCAATCTTCTCGTCGGGGAGCAGGAATGGATCCCCGCCTGAAAGCAGCACGTCCCTGACCTGCGAATTCCTCTCGATATATCTCAGCTGCTCTTGCAGAACCCCATCCGAAAGGTCAATAACAGGCTTTCCAACCTGCCTCTTACGGGTACAAAATCTGCAGTACATTGCACATCTATTTGAGACACACATGAGAACTCTGTCAGGATATCGGTGAATTAAGCCTGGTGTCGGACTGTCGCCTTCCTCGTTCAAAGGATCCTCTATGCCATATGGATCCTCAAGCTCAAGAGGGCTTGGTATGCACTGCTTCCAAATAGGGTCGCCGACTTCCTCTATAAGATCAAAATAATATTTCGAGACCCTCATCGGATATTTGGCGACAACAGGTTTAAGAAGGTCGACATCAACATTGAATTTCTTGAGAATTTGTTCTGGCCTTGTTATACTCTCTTTAAGGATCTGTTTCCAGACCTCAACCATCTTATTTTACGCGCTCTGTAACACCTTTAAGGTGTCACGAAAGTAATATCCGTTTCAACTGATGCTTTTAAATCTTTCTATTATATTTTCAAATCGCACCATTTTCTAGAAAAATCAAGAGTCATGCCAAAATTGACATTCAATATTTTTAAAAAAGTGAACTGCGGCAAAGAGAGAAATTTCAGCACGCTTGCCGAACAAATTTTAATCATAACGTATATAGTCCATTTGTGAACTAGTTTTAAATATGCTATGCTAAATGAGTAGATCTCGTTAGGTGAAGAGGCGATGGTTACAATTAATGTTCCGCCAGGCTCAACAATGACGCTAAATAAGATTGATGGTGACCTCATACTATTCGAAAACGTGAAAATTAGAGCGAAAAACGGCGAAGTTGTCGAGGTTTCAGGAACAGTTCAATTTGAGGGTGATTGCCATTTTGATTGTAGTCTATATGCCGATTCGGTCAGGGGTAAGCATGGTGAAATGCTGGTTAAGGGAGACATGATAACAAAAAAATCAATAAGAATCTATGAGGGAGGATTAGACGTAAAAGGAAAATTATTTGCGAAGACTGTGGAAGTTGACAGAAAAGTTTTCGTCAACAAAGACCTAAAAGCGGAGAATGTTGAAGTTGGAGGAAAAGTTACTGTTGGGGGGAACCTCCAGGCAAAGGATGTTGAAGTTGGAGGAACCTTAGAGACACATGGAAACCTCGAAGTCGAAAACGTAGAGGTAGGCGGCTCAATGATGATTGATGGAACCACCGTCGGCACTAAGGTAAAGGTCGGCGGAACATTCTATGGAAAAGGCAGAGTTGAAGTGGAACAGATAGATGCTGGAGGAGCATTCACTACAGACTCGGAAATCATCAGCAAAGAATTGCATGTAGGCGGCACCGTAAAAGTTGCTGGCGGAGAGATTAGAGAGGAGATTAACGTCGGCGGCTCATTCGAGTCTGAGAAGCCAATAACCTTCAGATCAATCGATGTAGGAGGGAAGGTACAACTCGCAGGTGAGAGTGAAGGATTGAATGTGGACATAGGCGGAACACTTAGCGTAAACGGGTCGTTCAAATTTACAGACATAAATGTTGGCGGGGCAGTTAAGATCAAAGGTGATGCCAAAGGCGAAGAGATAGAGGTTGGAGGAAGCCTCTTCGTCGATGGAAATCTTATGCTTGCCGGAAAACTCAACGTTGGAGGAACAGCTGAGACGACGAAGACTTTGAAGGCTGAAACGATTACTGTTGGAGGAGCTCTGAAGGCAGATTTCATCGAGGCAATGAATTCGGTAAGGGTTGGAGGTCGAATAGAAACCAGTAAGGGCGTGAAAGCAGGAAGGGTTGAGATCGGCAGAGGCGGCAGCATAATAGGCCCGGTAGTTGCTAAAGAAGTTCTGTTGAGAGAGAGGTCAGAGGCGGAAGACATTTATGCAGAGTCCTTAACAATGGAGGAAAAATCGAAAGCCAGAAACATATATGTCAATAACGCATATCTAGAAAAAGATTCGAAGATTCTTGGCGAAGTACATTATACGGAGGAACTGAGAAGGGAGGATAACGTGCTCCTAGCCAGAGAGCCAATCAAGGAAGATAGACTTCCAAACCCCCCGATTTAAGAATACGCAAATCAGATAAAATGTTCTCGCATCCGGATGCGTTTCAAACTTGAATTCCGTGAGAATTAAGAAGATAGAATTCCGTCTGGGCAGCAGCTACCTCACACTCGAAGTTCCTCCCTTTTACATTAACTTCGAGAAAAGATCATTCGGCTCGATAATGGCGAGAAGAAATCTCCCGAGAGAAGGCGTAGCAATATACATATATGTAACCCGCCGGAGGCAAGTTGAGAAACTACTTCTCTTAAAAAGACTTCATCCAGACCTGTTCCTGCCAGATGAATTGAAAGAATCTGCCGCAGTAATCGAGAACCTAAGCCCAGAAGAGTTTGAAGGATTCGTTAAGACGGTCAAACTGGAGGGATTCATCAGATCACTTAGGAGACTTGAAAAGCAGTGGGAATATGGCGGAAAAGGAATATGGCTGAAGAAGATCGGCCCATTCACGCTCTATATGATCCTAATCATTAAAGAGAGCAGATGGACAGTCAGGCCTGCGATTTCAAAGGAGGGGGTTGAGGGATACGGTTTCGAAATTCCCGTAGACACCAAACTAAAAGACGCATTTTTAAAAGAGCTGAAGGAGGGTGAGCTTGAAGAGATTCACGATCACCAAGAAACCCAGCACTTTCATCTAAAGGTTGAGAGTCTGGAGAGATGCGTTCATCTAGCGAAGGGCTGGGATTATTACTTCTCAACTAGGACACGATGGAGACAGACTGTTTTCATCTCTAAAGCATGAGAATATTAGGATATCGGCAAATGTATAAACCGTATTCACAACGTAGATTGTTGTGAACAAGATATGAAATATCCCTAGACGTTCTAGAAACCGTTGTGAGAAAGGGAACATGTTCACTAACAAGACTCTCTTATGGGGCAGGACCACCAGTCGACGGGACAAAAGCTATGTAGGAATTTTTGCTATTTCGCGGACTCATAAAATCACTTAACGTCGGAGCCAGAGAACTTTACACGATCGCATGGAGAGGAGGAGAATTTCTCGAAGCTTTGAAGACAGTAAAGAAGATCATTCAGTAACGAAGATCAGTAGTTCTCTGAAGTCTCCTCTTTGATCTTCTGTTCAAGACTCTTTATTTCCCCATGCTCCAAAACTTTTATACGTGTCGGAAGACGAACTTTTACGCCTAATCTTAAAAAGATACTGTACAATTCTTCGCCGCTTATCTTGGTTTTTATCTTACCTTCCCTAATCAATTTTGCGAGAGTTGCCTCCATCCAACTTCCAGCCTCTGGATATTGAATTTTGGCCGCATTCAGAACCTCCCACGCCCTATCAGCAAGGTATGCGCTAAGAACCTCTCGGTCGCTCGGCTTCCCAGCTTTTTCAGATTCGAGATCAGATCTTTTTTCGAGAGATTTCTTCAACTGCAGAAGCTTTTTCCGTCTTATAGTCTCAAGCTCCCAATCCGACATTTGAAGGAACCCCCGCTAAACCTTTGAAGATTCAGCTGGAAAGTAATTAAGCATGTCCTATTCCATCCTAAAACGACCTACTCATTCACTCTATATTTGAGTATTGCCCCAACACCACCAAATGATTTTAGCAGCATTTGACCCTCCTCAGTCTCTGTCGATATGACCTCAACATTCGCACCAGCCTGTTCAGCTTTATCAGCAAGCTCATCAATAACATCCTTTGTCTCCGAAATTTGAAGAGTTGGAACGTTGCACTTAGGGCACGGCTTGCCGTTAAGCGTGCCTTCAAACGCCAAAACCTCACTGGCCCTCATACTCAAGTTATAGGTATACCCGCATGAGGAACACTCAACCCTAACAATCTTCGTTTCTAACGCCTCAGATATTATAAGTGTGTCAACCAAACCTAGATCGAGGGCCCTTCTCACCTCTCCTTCACCATATGTGACCGTCCCAGTTTCATGGCCAATATGATACAAGAACTTCTGCACAATCCGCTTCTCCTCAACGTATCTAATCTTCTTGATGATCTCGGGCGCTTTCTCCAACATTTCCTCAATTCCTTGCTCGCCAGTATAGGCGGTGTCGACTGTTGCGGCAATCTTCTCTTTAAGTCTATAATCAAGAAACTTTCCATCCTGAAAATCATATTTTGTCGGTCCAGGCCCACCAATGATTATTGCTTTTAGATCCGGTATGCCTAGAAAAATATTGTTGGCATGCTCTCCTATGCGTTTGAAAAACTCTATAAGCTGCATCTCTCTCAATCGCTCGAATCTCCTAGCAGACTGGCCGCCGGCACGATGCTTTCCCGGAATACCTGACGTTATATCCTCCACGATTTCCAGCCGGCGACCCTTAAGAGTTGCAAACGTCGCGCCGCTTGAATCCAACAAAATAATCCCATACGTTTCTTTCTCTTTAAGAAAGTCCATCAGATAGTCGATGTGGAATTTGGAATCACACCTATACAAGTATATATTAATCGGTTCTGGCGGTATGATGACATAGGTCTCTATCCTTTCGCTTCCAGGCCCATCTTGGGGTATGGCACCACAGAATATCACTAAACCATTCTCGGGCACGGTCTTGAACAGTTTTAGGCGTTGGATAACCCTGACAATTGCATCTTGAACATTTTTGCGGGTTGTAGTCGACTTAATATTAGAGGCTGTTCCCCACTCATCCTTTAGCATTTGAACAATCTCGCTAATCTGCCTGCCAGGCGGGACATAGAGCGAGACCAGCTCGGTGCCTCTTCCCTCCTTGGATGCCAAGACACTGAGAATCTTTTTCAGCCTGAAAAGTTCGAGAGAAGTTCTTTTCCCATTCAACCTTTAATCTACACCCTACCCATTAAAATCGAGGAGGATACATATTTCTTCCATTTACAACACCAGTTTTTATAGACAAGATCTAGAAACCCTAATTAAATGTTTAGCATTACTTAGCGTCCCGCCCTCATCCTCATTCCATATTTTGATTCCTTCGAGAATACTAGGATCTCTTTTTCAACCACTTTGAGAAGGGACGGCTGGTTAAGCATCACAACCGCAAGCGAATGCGAGCATCTCTTCTTTCTAGCAAAGCCTGGACAGTTACAGTTCACAGTCCCATCAATCTTTTGTGCGACCGTGTAGGTTCCATGATCACCCACAACATTGTAGAGCATGTCGCCTATTGGTTCAACCCTTCTTTTACGAATTAGCTCGTAAGCCTTAACGATCATCCTATCGATAGGCAAAAACTTGGGGCTCCCCTGGAATTTAAAGAATCTTATGAAAAAGATAGATTTAAACATCTTTGTTTTTGATGGTTTAGAAATATAGGATTGTTTGGCAAATCAGAATTTTTAAATTAGTCGTCCATCTTCTTTAAGAGGATAATGTCTTCTCTTGATATTGCAGTCAGCACTTATCGCAATCTCGAACCTGAGGACATACACGTGTTATCAGCCATTGAACTTGATATGAGCAGGCATAAGTATGTTCCGAAAACGGATCTCCTAAGCATGACTGGCCTCAGCGCTAAGGAACTTGATTATAGACTAAATAGATTAAACAAGCTCGGTCTACTCTACAGTTGGACTGGACCATACACAGGCTATGTTCTAAATAATGCTGGCTACGACTGCCTAGCCATAAACGCGCTAGTAAAGGCAGGAGTATTGGAGTCATTTGGAAAACCCTTAGGAATCGGGAAGGAGGCTGATGTCTATGACGCATTATCTCCGTCAGGTGAGAGAATAGCTATAAAATTCCACCGTTTAGGGAGAGTCAGCTTTCGCAAAACGAAGAGACTTCGAGGATATGCCGGCGACAGGGAGCACATCTCTTGGCTTTACCAATCCCGGTTGGCGGCTGAAAGAGAATATGAAGCGCTAACCCTCCTCTATCCATGCGGGATATCCGTGCCAAAGCCGATCGGCCAAAATAGACATGCTGTAGTAATGAGTTTTATTGAGGGAATAGAGCTCAACGAGACGGTTAATCTTACGAAACCAGAGAAAACTTTAAAAGAGATTCTTTTTAACATTAAGAAAGCCTACATTGAAGCGCAAGTGATACATGCAGATCTCAGTGAATTCAACATTATCATTGGACCAAGTGAAAAGGTACTCATTATCGATTGGCCACAATTTGTCAAAACAGATCATCCCAATGCAGAATTCCTTCTTCGACGAGATCTAAAAAATGTTTTGAACTTCTTTTCGAAACGATATGGAATTAAGAAGGACCTTGACATGATACTAAATTACGTTAAATCTAATCCGACAAGAATGCCTTAGATTTGATTTTGATCATAATCTTTTGCGGTTATCAGAAAGGAAGTACCACCTTTATGTAAGCTAAGAAGGAAAATGACCACGGTATAAAGCAAAACCACCAGATTTATTGATCGAAAAAATAAGGGCTAAAAAATTCGAGAAAGACGAAACAACTTTGTAATTCTAGAGGACGACGCTGTTAAGTTTCCGGCGGCACCCTTGGCAGAAGCCTGGACCTTTCTTATCAGTCATTAGGATATGTGAAGAGAAATACATCACACATGAAGGTATAGAGCAATGCTTAAGCCCGAAAGCATGTCCCAGCTCATGAACGGATTCCTTGATTATCCTTTCATGTAATAACTTCTCATTCGGAATGTCGCCGTAAAATTCAGGTCTAAGCCTATAGATAGAAATTACTGCAACTCCTTCAGTATATGAAGCCTCTCCGAAAACATAATTAAAGCCAGCCGCATACAGGTCCACATCCGTGATGCCTAAAAGCCGGTCTTCCTCATCACTAATCAGCCGTGTTCTTCCGATATATTCTCGAATCTCAGCAAGTATCTTCGTAGATAGATATTGCCTCCTCACAGGATTATATGCGGGTAATAGGTTGAGAATGCGATAATCCGAGATTATTACTGAGCAGCCTTTCAGAATTTTCGGTAACGCATCTGCAACAACCTTCAAGATTTTCTCGTCAACCATTCCTACGGGCAATATAATGATCTGACCCAAACCATCCACTTCGCGACAATTTTAGATTGTAAAGGCATCACCTGGTTTAGGAGCCTTGGCCTCTAGATCCGTCTCCTCCTTAACCCATTTTGCGAATTTTGGGCAATTGTTCTCGGCTCCATGAACCACATACACCGTAGGAGCACCTTTTAATCTTTTCACAGTCTCTTTCAATTCTTTCGCTCCACAGTGACTTGAAAAGTCGAAAAATCCAATCTTAGCCTTGACTTTCCGCATCTTCCCATCGATGACGCATCTTCCCTTATCGAGCAGCTCCCTTCCAGGGGTCCCTGGAATTTGGTAACCGACAAGGAAGATTGCATTTCTACTCTTCTTCCCAATCGTCTGTAAATAGGAGCCTACAGGTCCCCCCTTAAGCATACCAGCAGGAGAAATTATCACTCCAGGTTTTTTCGCCGCATTTGTTCTATCTTTCCAGCTCTCAACCCAATTAACCATGTGAACGGCATCCATGAAGAGCCTTGGATCCCTAAGAAAATTCAGGTGACCCATCAATATTCTGCAGGCTTCACGTGCCATTCCATCGATGAGCACTGGATATTCAAAATGGTAGGCTGAAAGGATACATGCGATTTCTTGGGCTCTACCTATGCTGAAAGCAGGAACAAGAACAGTGCCGCCTGATTCAACCGTTTCAGTAACCTCAGACACGAACTTTTCCTCAAGCTGCCTTCGGTCAGTATGATCCTCATCAGCATATGTGCTCTCAATTATTACGGCGTCCACATCTCCATAGTCCATGTCGGCGGGAGGAAGCAATCTTGTCTCAACAGTATTGAAATCGCTTGTGTAGAGAAGCCTTTTCCCCTCAGCCTCGATGAGAACGGATGCGCCTCCAGGAAGATGACCAGAATTTAAGAGTTTGAACCCAATATCCCCAATGGCAACATCTTTTTTATAATCTACGTCTTTTCTACACTTCAGCATTGTTCTTAGTTCTAAGTACTCAAATGGCAAGTAATAGCCCGATAAATGTATGAAGTCTTTTATCAATAAGTTGGCAAACTCGAAGCTCAGCCTTGTTCCATACACCGGAGTTCTGCCTCGAATATGAAAGATGGGAATAGCGCCAGAATGATCCAGATGGCTATGCGTCATTATTATCCCATCGACTTCCTTAGGCGGAACATGCATAGGAAAGCCGGGAGTATGATTCAACATGACACCATAGTCCAATAATAGATGAGTTTTTTGTGTTCTAACCGAGATTGCGGCTCTTCCAACCTCTCGTGCGCTACCCAAAAATGTAATCTTCAATGGTAATCTCTTCACCGTCCAGACATGAGATTATAGTTAATGGAAATCAAATTATAGCCTAAACGATTATTACACGAAGATTAATAAACTTTTATTTCTAAGAAGAATATTTGACAATAATTTGCCTTTAGTATGTGAACATGCGGAATTATCTTTTCAATTCAATCATTTTATAGAAGTATTCATCAAATGTAAATAGGTTTAAAACTGAAATCTTCGTTTGTACAGGATTGACCGAAGGATTGTGCAACCTTATCTTGCCAAGTCCCCTTCTTTGCAAGCATTATAACCCTACCAATTTTAGCATGTCTTGCAAACTCGATTACTTGAAAGATCATATACTCGATTGTTTCCCGGTCTGGCTGACTGATAGACTCCGTCTGTCCCGCAGGATATGTTTCCGTGAGCTCCATAGGTATAACCCCAAATGGTGGGAAATAGATACAAAGCTGGATCTCATCTATGCTCAGCCTTAACCTTTCGCATACGCTTGATATCACCTTTGCTATTTCACTTCTGCCCTTTCTAATTAGATCCCTTGGCATAAGGAATAAAAATTTGCTATCACAATTAGGTGCAAATCTTTCCATTAGCCTCAGATGATAGCGACTGACCTCCGGTCTAGAGAGACCGACCGAGCTGAAGAAGAAAAAGCCGCTTCTTTTAGACACTGGACTATACTTTTCAATATACCTCTCATACCTCTTAAGATTCTTAAGCGCATCAAGAAGTGAAGGATGCCCATGAGCTCTCATCTCTACATATTCCCAAAGTCTACCTTCAACTATTGCCTGCTTGATACGCTTGATCTCGGAAAAGCAGATATATAGGTTATGTTTGGCCAAATCTTTTTCACATTCTTTATCCGGCATCTCATTAAGCTCCCTCGCACTCCTCTTCACACATATAGGGCAGGAACAGGGCAAATATTCGAGCCTATCAAGCCGAACCGTCCCCCGGTCAGTTAGGTATCTCCTCTCATATGCGAAGAGTGAGTAGGCAGCCGAGTCAAATAGATCGCAGCCGAGGGCCACAGCGATCCCAAACATGAATGGATGACCAGCTCCGAAGAGGTGGAATGGACGGTTTATGGGAAGGTTCATTTTTGCGGTTACAATCATATCTGTAAGCAGACTGAAGAGATATTGCTCCATAACAGGTGTCGGACTGCCCAAAGCATAAACATCAAAGTCAAATTTGCCCATCTTACTTGCCGACATTGCAAGGACGTCAAGATAACGTCCCCCCTGGATTGGACCAATCCAACCTATATCCCCACGTGATTTTAGCTCAAAGAACTTCTCCGCCCTCCGAACCGTCTCGTCAACAGTAAATTGGGCGTAATCACGAGATACCCGCCACCCAGTAGGCAAGTCAAGAATCGTAGCTATATCAGAGCCTATTTTCTCCTGGAATCTTATAATCTCTTCAGGCGTCACATCTACCTTCCCATAAGATAGGATTTGATAGGCTCCTGAGTCAGTCACCACGATTCCAGGAAAATCTAGGAAAGCATGTATCCCTAGGTCAGTCGCTTCTCTGCTGAAATACTTTTTTATCAAATAGGCGTTAGTTATCAGAATTTTGCAGTCAAAATCCTCCCACATCTCTTTAGGGGTTATAGTTAATTTTGACGGATTTATAACGGGAAGAAAGGCCGGTGTTTCAATATTTCCACTCCTAGCGTATAGTTTCCCAATTCTGCCAAGAAGATCCCTATCTCTAACTTCAAATTCAAGCGTCATAATGATCATCTCCTAAGTAGAAATGGTTACAGTAAGGTAAATATGTCATCTCTCCAGCCTTCCTACTTCTTCTCGTCCATGCCCCCATCTTTCTCTATAAATGCTGGCAGTGCAGGTATATGAGTACGTCTTCAGATATGAGCTGGTGAAGGATCCAAATGAAATTATTTAAAATTTATGGAGCCGAATAGCAAGCTAAATGCCAAAATAATACAACCTAATTTTATCTAACCATTAATCAATTCTCTTGCAGGCCATCTTTGGCCGGAACTAGAGTTAAGTCAGGGTCGCTCCATCTCATCATCACAAGTGCTCAGAATGGTGTCCCTCATCACGCAGCAGAATACTATATACAACTTTCTAAAAAACCTATCCAATAACATGGCACTAAGGATAGGGGGCTTTAGTTTTACGGCAACATATATACAGGAAAACAATGGGTTTTAAACGACACATTTAATAAGGAAGGATGCATAAGTAGTAGGGTCTGCAAGAATTCTAAGCCCACCTCGCGCTTAATTCTTGCAGTAAAACAGAGGAGAGTGAAAAGTATAGAATGTCTTCAAGGCCAATGTTTAAAGCGGTCTGCTCAGAATGCAGCCAAGAATGCGAAGTACCCTTTAAGCCTGACCCAAACAGGCCAGTATACTGCAGAGAATGCTGGGCCAAAAGAAGACCGCAGAGAAGAAAATACAGAAGATATTAAGGTCACCGTTGCGGTATTCACATAAAACAATTTTCGCCACCATCTCTTTCTAGAAAGGTACACATTTCACTTCACACACTAAATGTTAAGAGCCGACGAAGGGTAAGCTTAAAATAACTGTAATAGCTGATTCTTAACCAGTTCATCACAACCAATGAAAAGTGAAAGATGGAGGAGATTGAATGAGCAAACCAGAAAAGCCACATCTTAACCTCGTGATCATCGGCCACGTAGACCATGGCAAATCCACCACAATGGGGCACCTTCTCTACCAAGCGGGAGTAGTCGATGAGAGAACCGTAAAGACCTATGAAGAAGAAGCAAAGAGAATGGGTAAGGAAACCTTCAAGTTCGCATGGATACTAGACAACCTAAAGGAGGAGAGAGAAAGGGGACTAACCATCGATCTCCGATTCCTAAAATTTGAGACGCCAAAATACTTCTTCACGATTATAGATGCTCCTGGACATAGAGACTTCGTCAAGAACATGATAACTGGCGCCAGCCAAGCTGACGCAGCAGTCCTCTTCATATCGGCGAAAAGAGGCGAGTTCGAAGCTGGAATAGGACCTGGCGGACAAACAAGAGAACATGCCTTCTTAGCATTCACTCTGGGTGTGAGGCAGATTGTTGTAGCGATAAACAAAATGGATGATCCGTCGGTCAACTGGAGCAAAGAGAGGTACGAAGAAGTCAAGAACGAAGTATCCCGGATGCTTAGACTAGTAGGTTATGATCCGTCAAAAATCAATTTTGTGCCCACTTCGGGGTGGACTGGAGACAACTTAACGAAACCAAGCGATAAAATGCCTTGGTACAAAGGACCCACACTTTATGAGGCGTTAGACACTCTGCAGATGCCTCCAAAGCCAATTGACAAGCCATTGCGTTTGCCAATCCAAGACGTCTACTCTATTCAGGGAGTAGGAACGGTGCCAGTTGGAAGAGTGGAGACTGGTGTACTTAAGGAGGGCGATACAGTGATCTTTATGCCGTCAGGTAAGACAGGTGAAGTAAAATCTATTGAGACCCATTACGTGAGAATACCGAGGGCAGAGCCTGGAGATAACATAGGTTTCAACGTTAGAGGTATTGCGAAGAACGAGATAAAAAGAGGTGATGTATGCGGGCATGTTAGCAACCCACCGACTGTAGCGAAGGAGTTTATCGGGCAGATAATAGTCATACATCACCCCACTGCAATTGCTGCAGGATATACACCTGTCCTTCATGCACATACAGCGCAGGTTGCATGCAGATTTGCAGAGCTAATCAGAAAAATTGATCCTAGAACAGGTCAGACGATCGAGGAAAAACCATCATTCTTGAAGACTGGTGACAGCGCATTAGTAAGGTTTGAGCCTCTACGCCCATTGCCAATAGAGGTCTACACAGATTTTCCAGAACTAGGCCGCTTCGCAATACGCGACATGGGAACAACAATCGCCGCAGGCGTTGTAAGAGAGATTACCAAGAAAATGTAAGAATTTGTCGTCAATTCTCTTAAACATGCTTCTCTTTTTTCTTCAGCCCTGATCTTCACACTCAAATCTATGGAGGAAAGTCTTTGAAGAACAAAAAAGTGGAGATAATATACTTTTATTCTGATGTATACGAAAGCGGAGGAAAACTTTCCAGACTAATAAAAAAACTTCAACAGCAACGCGGCGACATACAAATTCATTTAATCAACGTTGACGACCCAAAAAATGAAAACTTAACTGAATTGTATAGCGTAAATACAGTTCCATTGATGATCTTTCTTACACCGGAGGGACAAATCGCGGCGCGGAGATTTATGCCCTTATCCTCCGAGAACGTTGTAAATGAGATTGCAGACCAAGTCGTAAAAGGCATCCTACCAAATCCGGCGGTTGATGAAAAAAGAGAGAAAATAGTCAAACTCATAAAGAACATCACAAAACGCGGCGTATTAACTGAACTTATAGCGGATGAAATAATCAATGACATTCTTGAGGCCAATCTGGAAGCCGAGCTCGACAGAGTAATAGATTCCCACATTAGCATTTTGAATCACACAATAAAGGATCTTGAAGAAATTAAGACTGTACTAAATAGATATTCAAAGAGAAGGAACGAATTCTTAATCTAGAAACCTTTCATAGTCTAAAGGTGCTTATGAAAATCTATAAACCGTCCTTTTGAAGCACAATCAGCACATTGTCCGGGTTATTAAGAAGACAGCCTTGATCACAAGAATTTTCTCCAAAAGTTCCTCATTAGTGGTGGGGTCGCCCGGATTTGAACCGGGGTCAAGAGAGCCCAAGTCTCCTAGCCTAGACCAAACTAGCCGACGACCCCAAAACCGTCTATTTCTAATGGTTAACTAGTTATTTTAAAAACATTTCTCACCGTTTCTAGCTATAGCGAACAAGTTGTCGTCCCATTCATATGGTCAGAAGCCACGGAGCATAAGTCTTAGCAAGCATAAGAATAATAAACGATATTATTGGTACCGTAACATTATCGTCTATTGGATTAAACTCGAAATGTTCGATAAAGGAAGCCGCTGCACCTGCCAATATGCCTGCGTATCCGAGGACTGCTCCCACTGTAACAGAGAAAAAAGCCATAGCTAAATTTCCCCACCAAGATTTTGTTCTCTTTCCATAAAGGAGATTTCTAACAATTCCAGTCACCGCGTCTCCAATTGACATGAAAAGAACAGGCAAAATTCCAATCCAGAAATTTCCACCCGAAAGAAGCCATCCCAGCGAAATTATCGCACCCCACATTATACAGAATGAAACCTCATACATGTTATCTTCAGTCTGGAACCAAGTAAAAATTTTTCCAGTCCTATGAGGCAAGTATAAGAATAACGCCAGCATACAAGCCATAATCAACGGTAACATATACGTGCTAAATACGAAGGGTACAATGAGGGCGCAAAATCCTCCGGCTAGAATGTGGATGACCTTACGGTTGTAGTAGACTGCAACGTAATGTTCCATCCCGCGTCTTATCATGTGTTTATAGGTTCTCTGTGTAAGGATAGTTGCTACGAAAATCACCCACATCAAGAGTAAGACTGTGGCAACAATCTCGTAATATGATATCATAGCCCCAAAATTCTTTATTTTATTTTCAATAAAAGGTTTTGGATAAAAAGTCTGAGAAACTGTTGTTTCACCATTGTCCTATAAAATTAACCATATGATATCATAGGCAGCCTCGAACCGTTCTCCTTAAATAATGTCCATCCTCTATTCTTTCCATCAAATCTTGATGAAAGAATGGGAACAAACCCTAATTTGGGGATAGGCCTTGCTCCGGGATCCATACGGAAGACCTGTGAGGAGCATACGAGTTTCCGTAACCCGTAAATGTAATCTCAGATGCTTCTATTGCCATCGTGAAGGCGAAGAAGAAAAAGCATTGACAGAAATGACGGCTGATGAGATTTGCAACATCATTAAGATTGCCGCCAGTTTCGGCGTAAATAAAGTGAAACTCACTGGTGGAGAACCACTCTTAAGAGCAGATATTATAGAGGTAGTGTCGAGGATAAGGGGTCTGCGAGGTATAAGGGAAATTGCGATGACGACAAACGGGGTTCTATTGGAAGAGTATGCTCTTGATTTGAGGGCGGCGGGATTAGACAGGGTGAATATCAGTCTTGATACACTTAATCCCGACAAATACTCGCAGATCACAGGTTTGAACGCCCTTACCAAAGTGCTTTCCGGAATTAAGGAGGCAAAGAGAGTAGGTTTCTCGCCGATCAAGCTTAACATGGTCATTTTAAGGGGAGTAAACGATGATGAAGTTGAGAGAATGATCACATTCGCTGAAGAAAATGCGCTTACACTTCAGATAATAGAGCTAGAGTCAAAGGATGAGGACGAAATTTACAGGGAATATCATGTTGAACTAGACAAGATTGAAGAATACTTCTTGAAAATGGCTGAGAAAGTAACTGTGAGACGGATGCATCATCGGAAGAAGTATCGTCTCTCAAGCGGAGGAGAGGTTGAGGTTGTCAAGCCGATGCATAACACTGAATTTTGCAGTCACTGCAACCGCCTACGCGTTACGTCTGACGGAAAATTAAAGCCATGCTTATTCCGCAATGATAATCTTGTGGACATAGTAGGCCCCATGAGAAAAGGAGCTAGCGAAGAAGCCTTAAGAAAAATCTTCATCGAAGCAGTAAAACTGAGGGAACCTTACTTCAAGTAGAATGGAGCTTGTTAAGGTGATATAACGTAAATATGCCACGGATTCGGCTAGTGAAGAAGTCGTACCAAACTATGTTTACACATTTTAGCGCGTCTATTCGAGGTCACAGCACACCATGTTTTTAAGGACCTCTTACGATTGCACCGTCTCTTCTATATTGCGTATGCTAGGTGCTTCCTCTTCAGCAATGTCTTCACCGATGGTTTCAGAAGGACCATGTGAAACCTCCGGTATATTTTTAGAAAATTCTACATTGCTCTTGTCGACTGGTGTTGAAGATTTTGGCATAGATTCCTCCGAAAAACCTTTTATTCTTCGCATCTCTTGCTTTGCCGCCTCTAAACCTAAGAGAACAGCTTTACTCTGTTTTTCATAGATCTCATCATCGATGTCACCGGCTGCATGATGTATCTCTAGGCTGGCTAGAAAAAGCTCTAACGTGCTTATCTGCCTCTCCAATTCTTGAGCTCTTAGGCTCATCTTGTCAATAACAGTCTTCAAATGACCTTCTAACTCATTTATAGCCTCATTAACCTCAGCACTCAACTGTTCATATGTTGCCTTCGATATCTTGCCATTATTGAAAAGGTTTTCCAGAACTTGCTTCTTCTTTTTTGTCATTTCCATCTCTTTAGTAACAAGCTCAAATGAATATCTCCATATACTCAAACCTAAACACCTCGTGAAGAGGTTGAAGACGAAGAAGATAACTTTTGCCATCACGCATGTATATGTTATCATATTAAGGCAATTTCATATTAAGGCAATTTTCATTTTCCAGCATCCAAGTTAGGAGAGAACAATACAAAAATTCCTTTAAGCCCAGAATTTTAGGCTCGTCTTAGCATCAATTATATAAGTATCTTCCCTCAATTACTAAAAGAGTTTAAGAGGTGTTCCCCCTAATGGGAGAAGGCGTCCCTGCCGTTAAGGTTGTCGACGTACACAAGATATATTACTTGAAAGGCGAAGAGGTTCACGCATTAAGAGGGATAACTCTCGAAATTCCTCGCGGCGAATATCTCTCCGTAATGGGTCCCTCAGGATCCGGAAAGACCACGCTCTTCAACATGGTCGGCGGAATCGACCGACCTACGAAAGGCGATATCTTTATCGACGGTGTTGACCTTTCTAAGGTTCCTTCAAAGGCAATGGCATGGCTGAGATGCCGGAAGATCGGCTACATCTTCCAAACCTTCAACCTTATACCAGTACTAACAGCCATGGAAAATGTGGCTTTGCCGATGATCTTCTTGGGGGTAAGCAAGGAAGAGAGACAAAAGAAGGCTGTTGAACTATTGAATGTAGTCGGCTTAGGCGACCGAGTCGACCACAGACCAACAGAGCTGAGCGGCGGTCAGCAGCAGCGTGTAGCCATAGCAAGAGCGCTTGCAAATGACCCTGCAATCATTCTTGCTGATGAGCCGACAGGAAACCTCGATCTTAATACTGGTTTCGCCATAGTTCAGCTCTTGTACCGCCTAAAAGCTGAACGAGGAACGACAATTATCTGTGCAACCCATGACTTGAAAATGATTGATATTAGCGACAGGGTTGTATTCTTAAGGGACGGAGCTATCGAAAACATTGAACAGAGAAGGGGACTTGTCCTAACAGCCGAAGAATTTGAGAGAGGGTGATGATGATGCCGTCAAGTTCTGAAAGCATACAATGTCCATGTGGAAGGATTATCGGAGATCCTGAAGAATATAAGGTTCTATACCTAAAACATGAAATGAAAGAGATAGACATTCTATGCCCAAATGATTCCTGCTATCTCAGAGAACTTGGATACATAAAATTCGAGGTAGAGGAAGGGAAGGCGAAATTCAAAGAGGCCTCATTCTATCCACCATTTGTTACGTGGAATGCTGGAAGGCTAGGGTTCGAAAACGCTGAAAAGGTACTGAAGTCGCATCTCAAGCAGATAGCGAAAAGGGTAGATTGGGAGAGGCTAGGAAAACAGAAGTAAAGACAGTGATTATGCCTTTCGATTTCGTAAACACATCTTTGAGTATAGTGGATGCTGTGAGTCGAATTTTTGCGATCAACACAACATTGAATATTTAGAGAATCTGATAGACATTTAGTGTTTAAGAAGAAAAACTGTTAAATGTTTGACCTAAACTGTGAGCAGTAATTTTCCAGCCACTCTATCCCCAGTTCTTCTAGTTTATACTCTTTTGGAACACCATTCTCGTCCCATCCCATCATTTCATAGTAGATGCTTATAGCTCTTCTTAATTTTTCCCTGTCCAGAGCCGTGTTAGATAATGGACCTGAAGTTGTGGGAGAGAAGAACCTCTCAGGCAACCAGTCATCCTTGCATGTGAAACCTTCTCGGAGATTAAATATACGCGCCATTGTGGTGACCCGCTCCCCCACCTTCATTAGCTCCCAAGCAGTTGTGTTCCATCCAGTAGTTGCCCGCACAATCTCAGTCTTTTGATGGAAGTCCCAGGGCACAAAGTCGCATAATAGAAGGCAATTATCAAGGACCCGCCAATTCACGAAATTTATGAGGGCGCTGACTTTCTTTGGGCCTAGATCCTCAAGGGGGATCGGTTCAAGAATCCCCAATGCCGAGAAATTCTTTAATGCCCTACCGTCTGCAAGTACAGTATCATGCAAGTTATGCATGTGATCGGCCCCTGTGGGTGATACGGCGTACCCCACTGCAAGCGCCCTCTTCAATCTAGGCTCATGCATAGGAACCTCCAGCCCCTTAACATGAATAGCAAATTTTTCGGAGCCCTTTCCAATAATCTCCGCCGCTCTCTTCACACCCTCCGCCAAAAGATCGCCAAACCCTTCCCTATCCCCTATCATCTTCACCATTCTCAACATCGCTTCAGCATTACCAAATCTTAAATCCAGTCCATCAGTGTCCTTTTCTGTAAGAATCCCATTCTCGTAGCATTCCATTGCAAACGCTATTGCGCACCCAGTGGATATGGAATCCATTGAATACCTATTACAAATCTCATTAGCCTTAGTCACCGCTTTCAGATCATCTATACCACAGTTCGATCCAAGCGCAGCGAGCGCCTCATATTCCGGTCCGCCATATTTTGGATCTACCTGCCAAGGTTCGTCAAACTTAACAACCTTTTTGCACCTAATTGGGCAAGCATAGCACCCATCCATACCTATGCTTATCGTTTCCTTTATTGTCCTAGCATCCAAGGCCTGAGGATTATGAAAGTTTCCATCTCTAAAGTTTCTTGTCGGCAGATTCCCGGATGCAACCCCGCTGTCCATGCCGACCCCTGTACCATAATTGTGAGCCCAACCAGCAACTTCATTAAGATTTTTTATAAGCCAGCCCGCTAAGTCCTTAAGCTTTTGGCGATCGTAAACATCAAGTAATTTTTTCCTGCCTCTCACAGCAATCGCCTTAAGCCCCTTCGATCCCATAACAGCACCTAACCCGGTTCTGCCCGCAGCATCCTTTAAATCATTCATTATACAAGCGAATCGAACCATCTTCTCTCCAGCAGGACCAATAGATGCCACTCGTACAAGGGGGTCCCTTAGCTCCTTCCTGATTAAACTTTCCGTATCCCCTGTTTCCTTTCCCCAAATGTGCCTCGCATCCATGATCTCAGCCTCCTCGTCATGCACCCATAGATATACAGGATCCTTCGACTTTCCGTCAATGATGACCGCGTCGAATCCAGCATGCTTGAGTTCTGCACTCCACATGCCCCCAACCTCGGATTCCCCGAAGCCTCCTGTCAAGGGCGATTTGCCACCTACACTATTTCTCCCGCTTCCAGGAACAGGAACACCTGTTATGGGTCCAGCCGCAAAGATTAGTTTGTTTTTTGGGCTTAGAGGGTCTACACCAGGCTCCAGCTCCTTCAAGAGGTAATATGCAACGAGCCCTTCCCCGCCAACATATCTCCGATAGAATATATCGTCAGGTTCCTCGACCCGGATCCTTCCGCATGAAAGATCTACACGCAATATCTTTCCATTATAGCCAAACGGCATTCTCCATTTCTCCAATCCGCATCTTGATCAATATTGGTTATCCTCTGCTTTAGCCAGTATGGATGGATACGCTCCAAAAAAAATTTTACGTTATTAGAATACCTAAAATTTGAGAGCTCGCTATCTCCGATCTATCCATTTATGGAAAACATTTAAAAGGTGATGGCTGATAAAATAAAAGTATCTGCGGGGTCTCACCAATGAAGAGAGAGACTGAAGCTCCAAAAACCGAGAAAAGTTCCATTGCCATAGAAAAAGTTGGAACCGTAACCTTTCCAATAAGCGAGGCTTTTCGTTACTGCCTTGAAAGCATTAGGAAGAGATTTACGCGAGCTTTGATCACAGCATTATCGATCCTTCTGGGCATAGCATTCATGGTCACCGTCTTGACTATGCGTATAGTGCTCATTTATCTAGGGCAGCCGCCTCCAGCCGCATACCAGCAATTGATGGTTATAATAGCTCTTCTAGTATGCGGCGTTGGAATCGTCAACTCCATGCTAATGTCTGTGACAGAGAGAATTAAGGAGATTGGAACTATAAAGTGCTTGGGCGCGACTGATACTAATGTTCTTGAGATCTTCTTGATAGAAGCTCTTCTCCTCGGTCTACTTGGAGGGGTAATCGGGTCAGTGGCTGGGTGGGTTGCTGCTATTGGCATATACGGGGCTCAATTCGGATTCGGGAAATTTCCGATAATTGCACCGGACTATTTCATTAATATAGGTTTAGGCATAGGGGTCGCCGCCCTCTTGAGCGTTCTGTCAGCAGCGTATCCTGCCTTCTACGCGGCTAGGCTAAAACCTGCTGAAGCATTAAGATACGAAATATAAGGGCAAAATAAAGCAGGTATGAGCAAAAAATCTTTCATCTATTTTTGCCGTAAAATTATGGTTAAAAGTTAGAACTTTTTATTCCGCTGCTCTTACATAGACCTCTGCTCTCGTCTCATATCTATCTATAAGTCCGTCACGCAGATATACTATTCTATCGCTGACATCGATCATCTTTAAGTCATGAGTAGCCGCGATAATCGTTACGCCTTTCTCCTTGTTCATCTCTCTAAGAAGCGTGATGATCTCCAAACCTGTATGTAAGTCCAGGTTTCCCGTAGGCTCATCGGCAAGTATGATTACTGGATTGTTTGCAAGCGCTCTTGCTATGGCTACACGCTGCTGCTGACCGCCACTCAGCTCTGCAGGCTTATGATTCAGTCTGTCACCAAGCCCCACGGCCTCAAGAATCTCTCTGCCCCTCCTATTTCGCTCCTCCCTGTCAACACCTGCGAAGATCATAGGTAAGGTAACATTTTCCATGGCTGTTAGTACTGGTATAAGGTTGAAGGTTTGGAAGATGTAGCCGATCTTCCTACATCTCAGCCATGCGAGTTCATATGCATCCAGCTTCGCAATGTCGACGCCGTCGATAAATACTCTTCCACGTGTAGGTCGATCGATTCCGCCGACCATGTTGAAGAGCGTGGTCTTTCCGGATCCTGAGGGACCCATAATCGAGATATACTCGCCGCGTTTTACTCTCAGGTTCACACCGTCAAGCGCTTTAACTGTCACAGGTCCCATCTGATAATATTTCGCCAGATCCTCAGTCTCCACAACATATTCGAAGCTGATATACCATTCCTCCAACTGTCTACAGTTTTTTCATTATTAGATAAACTACTCTTTAAAACTTTTGGTGATAAATGTATTCAGGGTACGTATTCCGGATAAGCAGGTCTCTATTAGGGCTATGCCACAACCGCTAACTAAGTTTTGCACTACTCTTTCTAAGAGATTTCTACGTTCAGCCCAGTCTTCAAATTACTTAATTTTCAACCATCCTTCACGAGTTAACCAATAGCCATCCTTAGCGTTTCCAGCGAGGATTCCTTTTGCCTTAAGATCTTCCAGTATCATTATAGTTTCATCCCTAGAGAGACCGCAGTGGAGCATCACATTGTGGACCTGTATCCTCCCACTTTCCCTTTTAATATACTCGCAGACACGTTCAACACTCAAAAATGTTCTCCCCCAGATACTTTATTGTCGGCTGTCACATTTTAACGTTTGGGTCAAGATCTGATGTGATTACACAAGTTAAAATTCAAATCGAGGAACTATCAATGCTATTTAGTCAGACAATAGTTTCCACTCTAGCAGGATGAACGCTCATCTACCAGCAAATTTAACGTTGCCGATCTTTATGGATGGGAAAAAGAAGCCCTTTCCTATGGTTCTCCCCTCTTTTGAGATCAATTCGATATTTCTGAAAAGGTCGAGTAAATGTCCTCCCATCATCAGGTTCTTTATGGGATGGATTTTCTCACCGTTTTTTATAAAGAAGCCCTCATCTACTGTGTTTGAGAATTCACCTGAAACCATATTAGGTGAGAAGCCAACGTTTGTTGCCAAAACCCCTATTTTCGTTTCGCTTATCATCTCATCTAAAGAGCTGTCTCCTGGCTCAACTCTTATGTTAGTCGGTCCTGCGCCAATATTTCCGCCATATCCTCTCCTTACTGCATGACCTGTTGACTCTACGCCAGCTATCCCGGCGGAGTATGAGTTGTGCAGGAATGAAATCAGTCTCCCTCTACTAATAACTTTGAGCGGTCTTCTCGGAACCCCCTCACCGTCATAAGAACTGCTCGCAACCGCGCCAGCAATTGTTCCATCATCATTGATTTCAAGCATCTCTGGGGCGATCTGCTTTCCAAGATAGCTGGATGCAAATGTTCTGGCCTTAACGGCCGATTCACCAGATATTGCAGCCATCAAGCTAAAGACAAGAGAACTTGTAGATTCAGGTGTTAGTATGACGGACATGACGCCGCTCTCCAGTTTTTTGGATCCAAACTGCTCCAACGCCTTCTGGGCAGCATTCCGACCGATCATTTCAAAATCGATTTCGGTCAATGAAATGGCGTAATCATACTCATATGAGCTCCCTACATCATCATCTCTTCTATAGTTCAACATCAGCTCAGCCATAACTGAGGTTTTTTCCGTCACTACTGACACACCCGTTGAGGTCAACAGATAACCTTTTGAATGGGTACCGCTTAAACCGCCACTATACATAGCACCCCCCTGTACTTCAGCGGCAGCTTTTATCATTCTTTCGGCTAAATTAGCAGCGTCACCTAGGCTGAGGTTTATTATGTCTTCATCACATAATCCGGGAATGCTCGGCGCCTTAGACGGCCCAGGAATAGACCTGAAATATGGATCTGGCTGCGCCATCCTTGCGAAGCTGATCGCTTTTCTCACTATTCTCTCTACATCTCTAGCCTTTAGACTCTGTGAAAAGGCTATTCCCATCCCCTTATTCTTAAAGACCCTAACCCCTAATCCCACATCCGTCCTAGCTCTTGCCTCGCTGACCCCTTTTCCCAGAATCTCAATGTTAAGCGAGCGAGTGTACGATGCAAAGACATCAAAAAAGTCTACATCGGACTTTGAAAGAAGACTTGCTGCCCTCTCACAAGGAGTAATCAGATCCAACTCATTCACGGCTCTCATCTCCTCCCTCCCACAACTATCTCATCGACCCTCAGATGCGGCGACCCTGCGTCCACATACATCCCCTGCCCGAATTTTCCACATGTTCCAGGCATCTTTATCTCTAAGTCTTTACCCACTGCGGTCACATTCTCTAATGCCTCGAGAACGAGCCCGCTGATTGCCACATCTCGCAGATGCTCTCTTAATTCACCTTTCTCAATCATCCAGGCCTCCTTTACCTTGCAGGTGAATTGACCCTTCTGCGTTTCAACATAACCGTATTGGGAGCCTGAAAGGTACACGCCCAGTTCTATATCCTCTAAGATTTCATCAAGCGTCATCTCTCCTGGACCGAAAAAAGTGTTTGACATTCTTACTATTGGCGGATAATGATGAGATTGGGCTCTAGCGCTTCCCTGAGGCCTTCCACCGAGCTTGGCAGCTGATTCTAATGAATGAAGGAAATTCGTCAGTATGCCATCTTTAACAATCACATGGGGCTCGGCCTTTACACCCTCATGATCATAATTGAACCTTCCATAATTTGGTCTGGTGGGATCATCAATTATTGAGACGAGACCGCTTGCAACTTTCTTTCCAATTTTCTCTGAGATTATAGACTGACCTCCAAAGACCAGATCCCCTTCACTGTTGTGTCCAAAGGCTTCGTGAACAAAAAGTCCGCCAACATCTGGATCGACTACGACCGTAAATGTGCCTCTAGGCGGGGCATGCGCATCGAGAAGATCCACAGCTGTCTTGGCAGCCTTTCCCGTGAAATTCTCAGGTTCGATATCTTCGATTATCTCGTATCCCCCAACGTTGCCCACTACCTCAAATCCCACTTGCATATTGTCCCCACTTTTTGAGATCACTTGGCAGTATGCATGGGTTCTGGGAGTCGTCTCCTCAACGAGCGTCCCAAAAGAGTTACATACGATGACAGTTGTGATGACATCTCGGTACGCCAAGAGAGTATCTTTCACTCTGTCACTATAAGTTCTTGAGACTTTTTCCAATTCAAGTAGTGCCTTAACCTTCTCTTCGGCGCTAACATCCTCAGGGTTGACTTTAACTTTATGTTTAACAGTATCAATGTTAGGCTTTACATCCATAATCTTTGCTTCCTCACCAGGTTGAAGGGATAAGGCCCTTGCACCGCTTATGGCGTCCTTAAGCGCTCTTTCAACGCTTCTTTTAGACACAATATTCGTAGAGGAGAACCCCCACCTCCCATTTACTATAACCCTTAACCCTACACCTCTAACTATTCCAGAGCTTAAGCTCTTAGCAACACCATTCTCTAATGTAATGCTGCTACTTCTCTCTTCAAAAAAGCGGGCCTCACAGAAGCTTGCATCAGCCTCCAGACCCTTCTGCACAACCTTTTCAAGGAGACCCTTCATTTTGCATCACTTTGCAAACGTATACACAGAGTTTCCTAAATATGTTTAGAGGAGGACCTATGCGCTAATTCTTTAGATTCTTTTCAGGCAAATTAGCGCCGCGGCAAATAATCCGTTATACGTTCTTGATAAATTTCGTCCTTCAGAAGAACGCTTGCTCTTACCCACTCATCCAGCCCAATAGAGAACCTACGTCCTATATAATCGAGAGATTCGCTTAGGGAGCTGAATTTCCTGCACCCCCTTCTTAGAGCCTCTCTGACTGACTCACGATTTATCCATACGCCCAGCGGTGTGACATAGCTAGGGTGAATTTCTCTCATCGCTACGACTCCGGCCTGCCTGCCCTCTCTTGCCAGGAATTCTGCTACGGCCAGTCTAACCGCATAATAACAGCCGCCAATGGAAGCATATTTTGTGCGCCCTTTATACCCTTCCCAGTCACCACCCATCGCTACATCCCTTTGCCCAGGGTTCCAAGCTGTTCCTGGGTGCCATGCCTCTATCCACTCGTATCTCCAAGTTGATGGTATAAGCAATATTATGAAGATGTTCCCTAGATATTCAAATTCGTAAACGCGGTAATCATTTATTGCAGGCCTTTTTTTCACCTTTTCTTCAATAAGCTTCCTTGAAATTATGGAGTCAACGGCTGTGATGCTCCATCTTGTAGGGACCAGCCTCCTCTGTTTCTTTAAACCAAAGGCTCCGAAACTGAAGGCTCTCTGAATTCCCGAAACTGGGACGCTGTCTAGATAAAGTTTCAAGACCGCTTCTTCCGCCCTGAGGTCTCTGTCACTGTAGGCTTTCTCGATCCTCAAGTCAGTTTTTACATTTCCAACATCGATGTTTTTAAGTAACGCTGAAGGACCCATAGGCTGAACAGTCTCATCTATCAGGAAATTATTCGCAGGCTTCTTCTTGAATACGACTTCCGCATCTACTGATGTGCTGGAAAGGGCTAATTCCAAGGTTTTTTCTATCAGGCGGTCATTATGCTTCGGCCTATTCACATTAACTCTGAACTTTCCACGAATTAGATTGGTCCTAAAACCGATTATCTCTTCAACTGATTTTCCAACCCATACTTCAGGCGTGTCAAATTGAGACGTGTCTCCAAGGATGGGTGGAATGAGCGGACCAGCATAAACGAATGGGTAACCTATTCGGCCGACAAATATTCCAGGCGGTGAAGAACCTCTGATCTTTTCCGAGGCTGTGAGGCTCTTCACTTTTAAAAAGGAGTAGAGACGTAAAAGAGCGGGGCAACGTACTCTTCCGCAAAGTAGCCTGCTCCCTCTGCATACTAGACAAAGGCTTCCTTCATATGTCTCCAGTCTGACCAGGCCATCAGAGACATTAAGATCCCCAGCTGTCTTTTCATCCTCGATTATGTGACCTACCCAAGGAACTTTCATCTTAACTTTTTTAATGAACTTTTTCCCCGCTTTAGATTTCATTCACTCTTTCGCCTGTCAGGCCATAAGTTCAGCGAAAAAACATTAATTGAGAATGAGGAATTTTCCATTGCAGCTTAGTTGATTATCAAATCCAAGCGGACCCTACGTTGAATATTGAAGGAGAACAGTTTTATCTTCTTGAATAAAAAAAGTAGAACTATGTTTGTCACTCAATCTTTATCGGCGAACCCTTTGGCTTCTCCTCCTTCTTTTGTAGCGTGACTTCCAGTACACCGTTCTTATATGTCGACCTTGCCTTATCAGGATCGACCTTAGCGGGCAACTCAACCTCCTTATAATATTTCCGCTCAGGCGTATCCACCGATATTGTCAACGTACTTTCAGTTCCATGCAGTTTGATGTCCTTCTTATCTACACCCGGTAATTCGGCTATTACTTTTATCTCTCCGTCAGCGGAGATAATGTCGACAAGCGGCTCCCTTTCCTCTCTGATGCTTATCTCCGGTTTCCCAAATCTTGTGCCAGGCTTAACATTGCCAAATTCTCTAATCTGGGGCTTACCGTCAGGTCCTATGGTGATGCTGTATCCATAAACGAATGGTCCCCACTCGTGCACCTTCGTCCCATCTGGAAGTTCGCGCTCGCGGATAAGATCTTTTGGGACTCTCTTTGAAAACTCCTTGAATTCTCGCTCCATCATCTCCTCCATTTCTCGGAAGATTTCTTCGAAATCTTCGAAGAAAGATCTTCTAAAGAATGGGAATCTTCTCCTCCACCATCTGTCCCATTCATCTTCAGACAAATCTTCTCACCAAGAGCAAATTAGACGGGAGGATATAAAAACTTATTGCGAGACTGCAAATGCGTCCTGAAAAATTTATTGAAGGGTCTAGGTAAGAGGATTCAATAAGTTCAATTTAACCAAATGTAAGGGATACCAATGTATCGGTGAATGTTAAATTATGGTTTAGTCTATTTAATTTAGCTGAGGTATGAGATTTTGAGTATAGATTCATTTGGTGTCTCGATCAGGGCAAGAACAGTTTCGGAGGCTTGGGAACGAGCCGTTGTTAGATGTTGGACTCAGGGACATGAAGCCCCAACGGAGTATGGAGAGATAAGCAAGGAGATTCTCGGCCTCATGATCATTGTGGAGAAACCTTTTGACGAGCCGAGGGTCCACAGGGGAGACATCAACGTTGCCACTAAGGACTCATTGCAAAAGTATATTAACGAAGTTCTCTACGGTAACCTAGACTGGGCTGTCGAGGAGGGAAAGATTCATTACACATATCATGAGAGATTGTTCTGTTACCCGCCTGCAAAAGTCAATCAAATAGATTTCATTTTGAAGAAACTTTCTCAAGTCAGTTTTTCTAGAAGGGCTCAGGCAATCGTCTGGGACCCTGAAAGGGATCTCTGGGTTGATTCTCCACCCTGCCTGCAAAGGATTTGGTGCACGATAAGAGGCGGAAGGTTAGTTATGCATACAACTTGGAGGAGTCGAGATATATTTAGAGCTATGCACATGAATATGCTTGCGATGACAGAGCTTCAAAGAATGCTGGCGGAGAAATTGAGGGTGGATGTCGGTCCATATCTAGACTTCTCTAACAGCGCGCATATATACGAAAAAACCTATAGAGATGTCGAGCGATTCATAAAGGTAGCTGCGAAACGGTCTAACCAACCTTATTGAAATACTTATTCTCCTATTATTTCTACATTAATCGTTCTGATTCTCGGACCGTCCAGTTCAATAAATAAAATTGATTGCCAAGTGCCAAGCTGCATTCTGCCATTCCTCAGAGGCACTGTTACAGAGGGTTTTATTATGGAGCTGAGAATATGGGCGTGTGCATTCTGTTCGCTATTACTCCAACCATACTTGAGATTATGCTCATATCTTTCCTTAATCGGTGCAAGCCTTTCAAATATATGGATGATGTCAGTCCAGAGCTCTCTGTCGTTTTCATTCACCGTTACCGCGGCTGTTGCATGCGGGGCCCATATGTTAACCAAACCGTTGAGAACGTTACTTTCCCTGATGACATTCTGGATGTTGGATGTTATGTCTCTTATTTCCAGTTTCGTCTGCGTCGAGATAGTGAAGGAACCGAAATGAATCTTCAAAATATCACCATTCAATGGTTTGGAAAGTAACTATTTTAGGATTTTTCCAGTTTTGATCCACCATAGGTAGAGGTCGAGTTCTCCGAGAGTGAGACGAACTTTGCTTGCGAGCTGCTTCATCATCTCTTCGATCTCCAGATACTTCTTTCTCGTCAAGGTTTTAGGTCGAGATATCACCCCACATTCGACTAGAAGATCGATTATATGGAAGTCTAGTATGGCAAAATCTAGGAAACCAATGTTTCTCAGGAAGTGGCTTGCCTCCTTCAATCCCAATCCTCTAACATTCTCTGCAATCCAGTCACGCAATTGATATGGGTCACTGAAAGATGCTATCAATTCCTTTATTCCATCTTTTAGTTTCCTCGCCTCAACAATATATCTGGAGCGACTGGATGGGAAACGATGCCCAAGACTTCTAAGCGCGTAGGTAAGCTCACACTCTGGGAGAGTTATAAACCCGTCACCTATAGCGTTCTGGATGCGCATACTTTTTTCAGCGCTAAAATTTGCGGTCAGAATGCAGTAACATAGCTCCTTGAAGATCTCTGTGTCTGATTTCTTTCCAGTCTCAATAAACTCGTTAATGCGGTGATCTACTAATACCTTAACTTGGCTCTCCTTCAATCTCTCAACGTATTCAACGACTTTGTCTGCTGAGCCTTTTACAAACATTTTCATAATTAATTGTGGCTTTGAAATTAATAAGAAAATCTCCAATGGTCTACTACAATTCGCGTTGGCTTATCATCTTATAAGGATCCATTTTCTATAAAACTTTAAATTCATCATCTTCCAAAATAGGGAGAAAATCCTTCCGCCAACAAATATTATGGGATTTGAATAGTATGGAAAAAAGATATCTTATAAGCATTATAGCACTAGTAGGCGTTGCCGTTATATCAGCTGTTATTCTTTATCACACATTATTCGTTGGGAATATTGTTGAGGAAATCGGGCTTTCAGGAATATTTCTGGTATCCATGCTTAGCCACTTAACTATTATAGGTAGAGACCTTTTTGCACCCGCATTCATAAGCCTGACCCCATTCTATAATCCTGTCATTCTTGGATTCTCTGCAGGTATTGGAGCAGCGGTAGGTGAGGTCACAACTTACTATTGGGGTTTAGGCATCAGCAACACGTTCCAGAAGGGCAGTGAAGAGAGCCAATTCACCAGGTGGATGAAGAAATATGGAAATCTTGCGCTTCTTATCGTTGCTTCTTCACCTCTACCCGACACGCCTATCGCGCTTTTAGCCGGCTCATCTAGGCTTCCCATAGGAAAATTTCTCATGATACAAATTGTAGGCAAGACATTATTCTATTCCCTCGCAGCCGCAGCAGGAGGCTTTATCTTCGCGCAATTAAGCGACATTTTCGGTGAGCTTCTTCTCTCCACGCTCGTCGTTGCCGCTTCACTTGCATTATGCGTGATCGCATCATGGAACAAAGGAAGAGAGAAAGTTCTTAAACTGTTAAGAATGATTCTTCATTGAGTATTTTATTAGAAGCATTAATTACTACTGAATGAAAGGATTGTTAAGGCAGGACACGCTTCATGGTTCTAATGGTCTTCAATACTCTTGGGAGAAAGAAAGAAGAATTTGTTCCTATACGGGAAAAGGAAGTCAGAATATACGTCTGTGGACCAACCGTCTACGATTATATTCACATAGGCAACGCGAGAGCGTTTATCTTCTCAGATGTGGTCCGCCGCTACTTGGAATACAAAGGATACAAAGTCAGACTTGTCCGCAACGTAACAGACATCGACGATAAGATCATTAAAAGGGCGGAAGAGATGGGATTGAGCGTCCAAGAGCTAGCTGAAAAATATACTGATGCTTACTTCGAGGATGCTAAAAAACTCGGCATTATTAAGCCGGATGTCAATCCACGAGCAACACAGCATATTCCCGAGATTATAGAGGCGATTAGAAGACTAATTGAGAGGGGATATGCCTACCAAGCAGACGGCGACGTATACTTCGACGTAACAAAGTTTGGAGACTATGGTAAATTGTCTGGAAACAGGGCGGCGGCATTAAGGATGGGTGCCAGAATTGAGGCTAATCCGAAAAAGAGGAACCAAGCGGATTTTGCCCTCTGGAAAGCTAAGGCTGGCACCGAAATCAGTTGGGAAAGCCCTTGGGGGGCTGGAAGACCAGGATGGCATATTGAATGTTCAACCATGGCAATGAAATATTTGGGCGAAACAATAGACATTCATATGGGTGGAAAGGATCTAATATTTCCACATCACGAGAATGAGATAGCGCAGGCAGAAGCGTCAACAGGCAGGATTTTCGCGAGATACTGGCTTCACAATGAGTGGGTAACAGTGAATGGAGCGAAAATGTCGAAATCTCTTGGAAATTTTATCACAGTGAGAGATGCATTAAAGATATGCAAGCCGATGGAGCTTAGACTTTTTCTGATTTCAACGCATTACAGAGCTCCATTAGATTTTAATCAAGAGAAACTTGAAGAAGCAAGGGCGGAGCTAGGTAAGATAGTGGATTCATTCATAAGATTCAAGACGCTTGAAGAATCAGTCTTGCCACTCGATGGTGAAGATGAGTTACTAGATAGTATCCAAAAAGCAAAGAGAGAGTTTGAAGAGGCTATGGATGATGACTTCAACACTCATTTGGCCATCATGGCGATCCTAGAAGTGGTTAGAGCAATAAACAGTTACTGTGACAGAAATAAAGTGGTAAGCCAGAAGATTAAAGAAGAAGTGCTGAAAACCTTCATTCGCCTCTTAGATGTTTTAGGCATAGGAATCCCAGAGGAGGAAGCGGCAACTCCAACGCCTAAATATCTGAATGATCTTGTAGCCTTAATACTAGATGTAAGAGAAGAGATGAGAAGAAGAAAAGAATGGAAAACAGCTGACATGATAAGAGAACGGCTTGAAAAAATTGGAGTGAAAATAGAAGATACCCCTGAAGGCCCGAAGGTTTCGCTTGATTAGCGAAATGGGGTGCGGTTTAAAAATCAATTCTATTCATACAACATGCCATCGGAATACACTGTGAGTATAAAGAAGGAGTGTAACATGTCAAGTTTAAATTCTAGAGAGAGACAATTATAAACATCATATCCTATCGAGAAGTGCCTGTGTTGCAGGGAAGTAAAAGAAGAATAGTATCTGTTGAGCTGAGCTTTCTTGCTCATGCAACAGAAGACCAGGATAAAGTTCTCCAAGCTGTAAGAAATATACTTCCGCAGGAGCAAATTGATAACATCACATTCATCAAAAGCAAAATGAAAGGAGAGTATGGAAACCCGATTACCCTATTCAAAGCGCAGATAAGGGACCACGCAGCCGCCGAAGCTTTAGTTAGGAATCTTTCATCAAATCTTCTATTGACTGACAGAGAAGTTCTCCAGCATGAGTTCGAGCATCACGTTGAAAGGGGCAATCTGTATCTCAGATTCGATAAGCAGGCTGCTCTCCTCGGAGAAACAAGGCTTTGTAGAGCAGATCCAATACGCATAAGGATACGTTTCAACACATCGAGGTTAGAAGAACTGAAAGAGAAATGTAGAGAAATCGGGATTCTACCATGAAAACTTACTTTGACATTCACCTATGTCCACTCCTCCGTGACCTAACTAGCACTGAGCGGCTCATTCGAAAATCATCCGAACTTGGATACTCGGCTTTGGGCATCACTTTCACACCAGCGGTTGACCGGAGAGAGATCGAACAGATCGGTGCGATATGCGACGCGGCAAAAATAAGGTATGTGACAAGAGTTGACTTACGTCCAAGAACGGTTAGAGAATTGCTTGAATATCTAAGGAGGGTTCGGCGACGGTTTGTGATAGTTGCGGTTCAGTGCTACTCTGAAGCGGTCGCAAGGCAGGCTGCGAAAGATAAAAGAGTTGACCTCTTATCCTTCCCTTTCAACGGATCCGGCAAATGCTTCTTCGACCGTGCTGAAGCAGAATTGGCCTCCAGCGCTGGCGCCTCACTTGAAATTGACATGTCTCAGATTCTGTCCACTAGCGGTCTGCAAAGATCTATTCTCTTAATGAAACTTAGAAGAGAAGTCTTCTACGCCAAAAAGTTCAATGTTCCAATAGTGCTCGCAAGCGGAACTTCGAACGTCAACCTTTTGAGGAAACCTGAAGATTATGCATCCTTGGCCTTCCTTTTCGGTTTAAGTTGGCATGACGCAATAAAAGCATTGTCGAGCAATCCTCAAACAATAGTAGAACGTAACGCTAGGAAACTTGGTCCGAACTATGTGGCGCCTGGAGTATACATAATTAAGAGGGGAGAAGATTGCCGCGGGAAGTAAGGAGACGCTACATCTCTTTCAAAATTGACTGTAACGGGGAATTAGATGAAAAAGATCTTAATCAAGCAATATGGGAGACCACTCTAAAATTATTCGGCGAATTTGGGGCGAGTCTCACTCATCTTTCCCTCATCGAGTATGATGGAAAAAGAAGAATGGGTATAGTGCGCTGCTCTCACATAGCATTGGATTGCGTGAAAGCTTCGCTTGCGTCAATTACAAGAATAGGAAAACATGACGCGGCGATACAGATACAGCTCGTTTCCGGGACGTTAAAGTCGCTTAGAAAAAAAATCTATGGACATGAGGTTTAGAATCAAACTGCTTATATGCTAAGTCTTCTAGTTTAAGTTTGAGGTTAGGTCTTGAGGGACTCAATCACCGATAGGGAAGTTGAAAATCTCTTCTTTCTACTTTACAGATTGGCTGAGATGGGAGCTGTAAACAGAACCCTAAAGATTTCGACAAAGTTCTTAGCTGAAAAGATGGACCTTTCTCAGCAGACACTCTCGAGAAGGCTAATTGATCTTGAAAGGAAGGGTCTGGTACTCAGGTCTGTTGCACGTGATGGAACCTACGTAAAAATTTCCGACCAGGGTGTCAGACTGCTAAGAAAAATCCAAAGCGGCTTAAACATTATATTCGAAGAGCATGTTCCACTCTCTGTTACATTGGAGGGGCTGGTCTTCTCCGGTCTCGGCGAGGGCGCATATTATGTTACCCGTAAGCCTTATAGAGACCAGTTCATCCAGAAGCTAGGCTTCGATCCCTATCCAGGAACCTTAAACTTAAAGCTTGTAGACGATTATAATAGGAGATTGAGACGTGAACTAGAAACATGCGCGGGGATCGAAATTGAAGGCTTCCAGAATGAAAACAGAACCTTCGGTCCGGTTAAATGTTTCCAAGCCAAGATAGGTAACAAAGAAGATGGTGCAGTTCTTTTCGCCCTGCGAACCCACTACGATGACTCTGTTCTTGAGATCATATCGCCATACTGTTTACGCAGTCGCCTCAGATTGAAGGACGGCAGCAAACTCAAAGTAGAAGTATTTATCAAATCAAAAATTTAAGTAGAAGATAAAGATCGGCCAGTTTCAGGCTTTTCTTTCATCTATTATTATTTTTTAATAATTGGATGATTCTCCTATCTTTTGCGAGACTTGAAACTGATACTAGCCCAGTAACCTCAAGCCGCATAAGCGCCTTGTTGAATTCGCCGAACCCTATGTTCTCGCAGCTATCTTTCAGCATGTCAAATAGCTCTTCGTCGGTTAACGATCCCTTCTGCTTTAGAATATTTAGTATAGCCGAATAGAGAGGCTGCATATTCCACGTGCTCATAGTCATCTCCTTTTCATGGTTATGGTTCATCACCAGTTTATGCGACCAAAGGTGCCGGTTTCTGGATTCTCCTTACCTGCTTCATGAAGTTCTTATACCAGTTCTCCATCTCCGGGGATATGCTTGGACCTACCTTCTTGAGGGCTTCCTGAAAGTCCGCCATTGTAACCTCGCTTGAATTTATGTCTCTCCGCAGAGCTATCAGAGCGGCTTCTCTACAGACGGATTCTATGTCTGCTCCAGAATATCCTTTAGTTATCCTAGCTAATTCTTCTAAGTTTACATCCTTGGCAAGCGGCATACCTTTGGTGTGAATCTTGAAGATTTGCAGTCTGCCCTCGTCATTAGGTTCCGGAACATAGATTAACCTATCGAATCTTCCCGGCCTTAGAACAGCTGGGTCTATTATGTCCGGTCTATTAGTTGCGGCAATCACGACGACATCTTGTAATGCGACTATGCCATCTATCTCCGTCAAAAGTTGACTGATTACACGGTCTGTCACACCGCTGTCGCCGATTCCTAAGCCCCTTCTGGGAACAAGCGCGTCAATCTCATCGAAGAATATGATGGCGGGTGCCGACATCCTTGCCTTTCTAAAGACCTCGCGTATAGCCTTCTCCGATTCGCCGACCCATTTAGAGAAAACCTCCGGCCCCTTGATCGATATAAAGTTTGCTTCGCTCTCAGTCGCGACTGCCCTCGCAAGCAACGTCTTTCCGCAGCCCGGCGGGCCATACAGCAGAATACCTTTTGGCGGTTTAATCCCCATCCTACTGAATACCTCAGGATTCTTAATAGGCCACTCAACCGATTCGCGCAGGCTCTGTTTAACCTCTTCTAGGTCGCCTATCTCGTCCCAATGAACTGTCGGCACTTCAATAGCCACCTCCCTCATCGCGGTCGGTGTTACTTCTTTGAATGCATTCAGGAAGTCTTCCATCGTCACTTCCATCTTCTCAAGAACGCTTGGAGGGATCCTTTCCTGCTCAAGATCGATTTCAGGGAGGTATCGCCTTAAAGCCTTCATAGCCGTCTCTCTGGCTAGAGCCGCCAAGTCCGCGCCGGTATACCCATGCGTCATTTCAGCCAATCTCTTGAGATCAACATTCTGGGATAATGGCATACCTCGCGTGTGTATCTGAAGAATCTCGTATCTCCCCTGCTTGTCTGGGATTCCTATCTCAATTTCTCGGTCAAATCGCCCTGGTCTTCTTAAGGCTGGATCAAGAGCGTTCGGTCTGTTTGTTGCGCCGATGACGATCACGTTTCCCCTACCAGTCAGACCGTCCATTAAGGCTAATAGCTGTGCAACAACGCGTCTCTCAACCTCGCCTGTTACCTCCTCCCTCTTTGGAGCTATAGCATCCAATTCGTCTATGAAGATGATGGCTGGAGCATTCTTTTCCGCCTGCTGGAAGATCTCCCTCAGCCTTGCTTCTGACTCCCCATAGAATTTACTCATTATTTCAGGTCCATTAATCGAGAAGAAGTTCGCATCAGACTCATTTGCAACCGCTCTTGCAAGAAGCGTCTTTCCGCAGCCCGGTGGACCGTGGAGTAGGACGCCTTTAGGAGGTTCTATGCCGAGTCTCTGGAAAATCTCAGGATGCCTCATTGGAAGCTCAACCATCTCCCTTAAACGCTGGATCTCCTCTTTTAGACCTCCTATATCCTCGTAGGTAGTACGTGGGAGACCCTTAGCTTCAGGTGCTGGTTCAGGCAATATCTGCAATTTGGTATCATAATTTAATCTCACAACACCTTGGGGTCGAGTCTTCATCACTGTGAATTGAACTGGATGACCGAGCATCATAACTAGGGTCGTGTCCCCTTCTACAAAAGTCCTCTCCATAAGGCGGTTCTTCACAAAATTTGTGAAGTCCTCATCCACATTCAGGCGCATATCGATCGGTGCTAGAATTATGCTTAGAGCATCCTTAACATCAGCACGTTGAACAATTACATACTCATTTATTGAGACCCCTGCATTCTTACGTGTGAAACCATCTATTCTGATAATTCCTCGTCCCTGGTCCTCCGCATAGGCAGGCCAGGCGATTGCAGATGTTCTCCTTTTACCGATTATTTCGATTACATCACCAGCAGAGACCCCTAAATCCTCCATAGTCTTCTGGTCTATTCTTGCAATACCCCTAGCCACATCCCTCTGCTTTGCGTCTCCTACTCTCAGCTGAACCTCTTTCACGGTGGCCACCACGTCTAACGTGTCCCCTCAGAATGAAGAACAACATTTCCTATATAAACATAATGAACGGGGATTTAATACGTTTAAACCCTTCTCACCATCAAGGTTTGGAAATCGCTTATCTCTTTAATCTCTTTTAGGCATGACTCTACCCCGTCTATCGCGCCCTCCTTATCTTCCGGCACCAGTATATGGGCTATGGTGGCAACGAGGCCGAATGCAATCGGTTCTTCTTCGAATCCGTAGATTGAAGCATATTCTGGAAGAGCTCTCTCTATCTTCCTCTTGAGATCCTCTCGATCAACATCAATTTCAGCAGGGAAGATTTTTAATGAGATTAGGACCTTCTTAGCCAATGTTAATGCACCATTTGAATGCCTCTTAAGAGTATTAGGAAGTATTTTAAAATTTTGCTAATAATGTCGCTTGCAAAGAGATTGCTCCCATCATTCATCATGCTTAGAGACCCGTAAAGAAAATGATGATCCATGTTATAATATCCCCGAAAATGAGGGCGAAGAGAAAACCAGCTGTAATGAAGACGATGAATGGAAGACCCGGTGTCACCCAAACCTTTCCCTCCACATATCTCAAAATGTCGCCAACTTCTCCGGATTCTTCTTCATCGAGAGACCATGACAATCGTAGATGCCGGCTAACCGTACCATTTGCTTCATTAATGAAATACTCGAGTGGTATGTAGTGAGATCCTGACCCCAGTTTCTTAACGTCGACTCTCATCCCGGTCATGAAGACAATAATCTTTCTCCAAAATGGTTCCTCCTCGAAACCCTCAAATATTCTTTCTTCACCCACAACAAGCTCTGAGAAATTCCGTATAATCATGACCAGTATGAGGAGAGAGGAGCCCACAGCAGCATTTCCCAAAACCGATAGCGGAAAAGGATATTCTGGCAATAAGGGTTTATACAGAGATGCCTCAGGATATAGTGGAACAGCGAGAGAGACGCAGATCAACGCTTTGGCGTCCGCTCCCCCAAAGAACCCAAAATAGAAAAGCGCAAGTGCTACACCTGTTGTAACTGCAACGGACAACATCAGCGAGAAGACAGGTAGTTGACTCACGTAATATTGGAAAAACAGTAAGGCTAAAGCAACCGGAGCGAAGACGGCCCAGACCTTATCAGGCACCTCCCTACTCCTAAGATCATACAACGAAGATACTGAGAGAAATATGAGAGCCCAAAATATCCTCGCCATTTCTATATCTATCTCTAATCCTTTCATCGTCGTATACTCCTTCTTACGAAGACATCTATAGATCCGTTTAGGTTTGCTGCATTATCATTGAACAGCCTTTATCTTATCTTTCTTATGGACTAAGAAGACGCCTTTTCATACTATGAATATTTATGCCTAAACAGTAACGGTTCTTCATAATTGATTTATGTAAACTTTCCATGTAACGTTCTCATTGTGCAGGGGAAGTGGCGAGACTCTCGCCGAGAAGTAAGAAAGGCATCAGCCCAGCAATTGCGACGGTTATACTCGTCTCGGTAACGATTGTCGTGGCAGTCGCATTTGCCTATTGGATGGGGGAATAGCAGGTTTATACACGGGGTTCAAGAACCTAGAGATAACAAGTTGATACGCAGTAAAAGTGATAGTGATAATGGCCAATTTTATAATATAACAATCCGTAAATCCGATGACAATTCAGATCGGGAAGACAGCATATATATCGGTTTCAACGCCACTCACTTTGCGTCAGGGACTACTCTTAACATCCAGCTTCACACGGCCTCTGGAAAAGACTATCCAGTAATGCTATCGCTACCATATGTTTCATCGCTCCTTCTTTTTTCAGCCTTTACTTCTGGATGACCCCATCCTAGGGAGGGAGCTAATGGGCCTATTTAGGAAAACATTTGGCGAAAAAAAATTAGAGATGGGTATACGGGGCAGATCGCTGAAGAGGGCATAATTGTCCACCCAAGAGACACATCAGTCAAGATTGTCGAGAGTTGCTGGATTCACAACCCACTATCTAAGGTCAGCATCGCCGAAGTATTCGAGTCGGAGGGAAACCTGAAATACTTCGTTGAAGAGGAACCCTTAGACTTTAGGGAGAGACAAGCGTATAGGAAGTTAGTCTCAATCATCAGTCGAGAGCTGAGACCGCCAGAAGCAATCTCAACGGATGCGCAAACTTATGTGTCTCAGGAAGCAAGCAGGGTTGCAAGAAAGTACCGAAGTTCGCTTGGAAAGTTTAGTGAATGAGTCTTGGAGAAATATCTTCTACTATGTTGTCCTCGATTTAGCGGGCTATGGTAGTCTTCACTCGATAATGATGGACCCAAATCTTGAGGACATTTCATGCAATGGGCTAAATAAGCCCATTTATGTTTGGCATAGAAAGTATGAGAGCATACCAACGAATATTGAATATGTCGATGAATATGCGTACAATAACTTCATTATTAAGTTGGCCCACCTTTCAGGAAAGCACATCTCAAGCTCCTATCCAATGCTTGACGCAATGCTACCTGAGAAGCATGGGCTTGCCGCTACATTTATAACGCAAGCCTGAACCAGGAGACAAGCAAAAGTATTACACGTTAACTCATGTTCTAAAATTTAGACATACCTCCTCGTCTTTTGTTCTAATCCATAGAATTAAGAGATTCACATTTCCATATCACTGATAAGGGAACCATATGAAAAGCCGTCGAATCCTTTCCAGATGGTCAACTCTTCTATCACTAACGATTTTTATAGTCTCGCCATCCCTCACTCTTTTTTGCTTTCTCAACCCCCCAAATTTCTTAACTTATCCCAGCAGTATAGAACTTAAGAAGTTCTCATCATACATGGAACTTAAAATGTTTCTTAATAGCACCGCTAACTATCCATCATACTACTTAGAGCGACAACTAAGCATCTTTTCCGTAGGTTACTCCGCAAAAAGCACGCTTGATTATTCGAGAACAAATGTTCAGGTTGAAGGCATTGATGAAGCGGACATTGTAAAATGTGATGGGTCTTACATTTACATAGTTCGCGACAATCACATCCTAATTGTGAGGGGCTATCCGCCGGAGACAGCGCACTTTCTTGCGAATATAACAGTTAACGGAACGATTGTTGGCATCTTTATAAATAATGACCGGCTAGTAGTCCTTGAATCAAATTATGAAAAGTTCAGCAGCCGGGCATCTGAAAAAATTGGCTTTCTCGACGTACCGTTTACTCACATATTGATCTATGATGTGGCGGATAGAGAAAGACCGTCTCTTGTCAAGAAGATCTCATGTGATGGCTCATACTTTGCTTCCAGAATGATTGGGGACTACATGTACCTGATTACTTCAAGAGGAGCCTATAGAATAGGGGAAGATGTGCCCCTGCCAACGGTAATTAAAGACGGTGAATTAGAGGAGATTGATGCGAGAGACATATATTATGTTGACGTGGCAGATTACTCCTATCAGTTTGTAACAGTGCTCTCCGTGAACATAAAGAATGAATCCATCAGTCCATCGCATCAAACATTATTGGTGGGCTATAGTAGCGGTATCTATGTGTCGCTGAACAATATCTACTTGGCGACCTCTCATTACATCCCTAAGTCTTACGCGATGGTAACCGAAGTCTACCGTATCAAAATTGATGGTGAATTGATTCTGCCCGAAGCAAATGGGAATGTTCTGGGCAGAATTCTTAATCAGTTTTCGATGGACGAGTATGGCGGATTCTTCAGAATTGCCACGACAACGGGCGATGTATGGAACGGTATTTCAGGCAACAATGTGTATGTCCTTGATATGAACCTTACAATTATTGGGAGACTAGAGAATCTTGCAATCGGAGAGACCATATACTCTGCAAGGTTTATGGGCGATAAATGCTACCTAGTAACATTTAAGAAGGTAGACCCGCTCTTCGTGATCAGCCTTGAAGACCCGGCTAATCCAAGGATTCTCGGTCAGCTCAAGATCCCAGGCTATTCAAATTACCTTCATCCGTATGGACAGACCCTACTGATCGGCATCGGAAAAGAGACAGAGGATGCTGAGCAAGGCGATTTCGCATGGTACCAGGGCGTAAAGATCTCATTATTTGACATAAGTGACGTTGAGAACCCGCTTGAAATTGCAAAATATGAGATAGGTCATAGAGGAACCGAATCGCCCGTTCTCCACGACCACAAAGCCCTACTATTCGATGCGGATCGGCAACTCTTAGTTATCCCAATCTTGCTTGCTGAGGTCGATGAAAAGAAATTTCCAAGCGGCGTCCCACCATATGTTTATGGGGATTATACATGGCAGGGCGTCTATGTATTCACAACAACAGAGAATAATGTTGTAGTGAGGGGAAGAATCACGCATTTAGAGAACAACCAAGGATATTTAGATGGCGATCGCTTGCTTGCTTCCCGATTTTCAGTTGAGAGGGCAATTTACATCGAGAATTTCCTGTACACAATATCAAAAGGAATGATCAAAATAAATAGTCTAGATAATCTAGAAGATGTCAACAGGATCTATTTGCCTTAACTTGGCTAATTATCTTCAAAATCTCTTCCACAATGACCTCAGGCGGAGTCTCCAGGCTGCTACAATAAACATTTCTAAGAAGACCCTTCTCGGCATAGTACCTTATTAGCGGCTCGGTCTTCTGCCGGTACACGTTCAATCTCTCCTGTATTACATCAGGTTTGTCATCATCCCTCTGATACAGCTCGCCGCCGCATTTGTCGCATACGCCTTCTCTTTTCGGTTTCAATGTCAAAAGGTTATATATCTCGCCGCAACCCCTACAAACAACACGGTTCGACAGGCGCTTAATTATTATCCAGTCTGGAACATTCAAATTAAGCACCAAATCGATCCTTGAAATCTTTTCGAGCGCCTCTGCTTGAGCAAGAGTTCTTGGAAAACCGTCAAGTATGAAGCCCCTCTCCACGTCAGGCTTCTTTAACCTATCCTCAAGCATCTTTAACATAATTGCGTCTGGTATAAGCTCACCCCTGTCACTGTAACCTTTGATCAACTTCCCAATCTCGGTTTTCGCGCTAATCTCCTCCCTCACCATGTCTCCTGTTGATATATGCGGAACCCCGAGAATTCCAGTCAGTCTTGAAGCATATGTCCCCTTCCCGGATCCAGGAGGACCCAACATCACTATTCTCATCTAATCTCACCCTTACTTAGCTTTCTCCATAAATATTGTATCTTAAATATCTTTACAGGAAGGCGGAAAGTCTTATGGTAGGCTTTCATCGCTCACTACCTGATTTCTACACTTCCAACTTTGGGAGAAAAATAAAATCATAGAAATGGGCATACAGGTAATAATTAACTACGTAGCAACCAGTCTGGGGGAAAGTCAAAATGGATAAGATTATCCAGATAAACACAACTTTTTCAAGACGCGAGGATGCAATTAGGGCTGCTAAGCTGCTAGTTGAGAAGAGTCTCGCCGGATGCGTCCAGATCGTTGGACCTATCGTGAGCATTTATCGATGGAAGGGAGAGGTAGAGACTGAGGAAGAATGGTTATGCCTAATCAAGAGCACAGAGACTCTATTCAAACATGTAGAGGAAGCCATAAAAAGTGTCCATCCATACGAAGTTCCTGAAATTGTCGCCATCCCAATAATTAGTGGGAGCAAAGAATATCTCGATTGGCTACACGGGTCGCTTGAAAAAGAGAGAAGTAATAATAAATAAGATATTCATTAGCGGTCTATTAGATGAACACTAGAATCCATGATTCAACTAAAGGACTTCTGCGTTAGCCAATATTTTTTCATTAATCTCAACACCGAGCCCCGGTTCATCCGGCACTTCCATGTAACCGTCAACTATGGGCACAGGATTTTTAAGCAGTTTATCGCCTACGCGATGGTCAATATTATATATTTTTGGTAGTATCGGCAGCATGGTGTGGAAGCAACAAAGTGTAGTGTTGCAATGGTGCCTAGGGGTTGGGTTTGATGGGGCGTGCATACGCAGCCAAAGGCCTCGGCTAGAGCTGCAATCTTCTTACATGCCGAGAAGCCCCAGCCTTAATCAGATCAGGCTGAACAATGTCAACCGCTTCCTTTTCAAGCATTTCTTTGAATCTGTAGATGCTCCAGTCCTGTTCACCCCCGGCTACTGGAACATCTAAGGCCTTAGCCACCTTCGCTGTTGAATCAATGTCGTAGTAAGGGCAGGGTTCTTCGAAGTGAAATATATCATATTTTTCCATCTTCCTTCCCAGCTGGATTGCTTTGGGCGCCGCGAAGCCTCCATTAGCATCGACCATTATCTCGATCTCATCACCTAGTTTTTCCCGGACCTCCCTAACAACAGATTCGCTTCGGCCCGGCGCGGCATCTTTATCAAAGCCGAAGGGGTTGCCGACCTTAACCTTAACGGCTTTAAATCCTTTCTCCTCAACCACCCTCATCAGCCTCTCTGCTTCTTCCTCAGGCGTTGTATCTCTCCTCATACTGGAAGCATACATGGGGATTTTTTACGGTACGCGCCACCTAGAAGCTTATAGACAGGTACGCCGAGGGCCTTGCCGATTATGTCCCAAAGAGCTATCTCTATGCCGCTAATAGCAATGGCCTGACTTTGACCTGCGATCTTATAGGTTTTTATGAAAATCCGCTCCATGAGAGATTCTATATCGAATGGGTCACAGCCCATTATAAACGGAACTAGAGAATGTCTGACGTGAGCCGCTATAACCTGAGTATTCATTGTGCTGCATTCGCCCCATCCGGCGATCCCCGCATCGGCATCTACGCGTAGAAGTAAGCTATTCGGTTTAACCAGATAACATCTAACATCAAAACTATTTTTAAGCAAAACACCCACTTAAACCTTGGTCATCTCAGCACATATAATTTGTGTCTAGCGGCTGAGAGATATTTGCCGCCAAAACTCTTCAGAAAAAGAAGCGAATGTAAAAGTTTGTTTTTGGCGCCGGGGGTGGGATTTGAACCCACGCGACCCAGATGGGTCACAGGCTAGCCAGTTTTTCTCTCCAGGCTTGAGCTCCTATGTTCTCGAGGTCTGCTCCCTACCTGACTTCCCGCATTGTTAGCTCTAGGAGACCCCGGCTTGCAATGCCTACTTTAGATTCTACGATCTCCGAAGTTTTTATTCTTTCCGTAATGAACGAAGCTAGGCAAGCTCTTATTCGCCTTTTGTTTTTGAACGCCAAAGTTTTGGATAGGTACCTCTAGGCATTATGACCCTCTCATTCTTTGCGGCTATTCCATGATCCATCTTCATGATTTCTTCACTGCTTGCCACAGCCGTGCCCAACGCTACTACCTCACCTTTCAAAGTAAAAATGGCAACTTTGCTTCCGGATAGTATGCCGTCCTCTAATGAGACAATACCCGGGGCCGCTAAATGTGCACCGTGGCATAAAGCGTCGACCGCCGAGTCTCTCACGATTATCTTAGGCAGGAGCGCCAAGGCGGTTTCCATAGGTAGTATAAAGCTCCTTAACGCTTTTTCGTCCCCCTCTTCTTTCCACTTGCTATAAAGGTAGTAAACGTCGTGAAGTGTCACGTTATGTTCATCCTCGGTGAAGGGACCGGATCTTGTCCGCCTTAGTTCTAGCATGTGGGCCCCACAGCCCAGCACGTCTCCTATGTCATGGCAGAGTTTACGTATGTATGTTCCGGCCTCGCATCCAACCTTAAATAGGACATTTCTGCCATCAATCTCCAAGGTTTCAATATAGTATATTCTCCTAACTCTAACCCTTCTTTTCACAGAGGCGCGGACAGGAGGCTTCTGAAATATTTTACCCTGGAATTCCTCGAGAACATTTTTCACCCGTTCTTCAGGAATGTCTGAGTGAAGTCTCATCACGCAAACGTATTCTTTTCCAGAGACTAATAGGGCTTGGATTACTTTGGTCGCTTCCTCTAAGGCTATAGGCAGGACGCCAGTCACCTTGGGATATCCTTAGCCTCTAACCATATTAGAGGCTTCTAAGGTCCCGCCGTGACCAGCATGCCTAACAGACAGGATTCGTCTCACCCAAGCTGTCACTTCATGGCTTGATGGACCAGCTGGTTTGTCAAGATTCACTATTCCAAACCTTATGAAGTCCGATGCAGGCCTCTCACAAGGTTTGCATCCATAGTTTGGATCGGTCTCAGCCTCCGACTTAATCAGAGTCTCACGCCTAACCATCCATGGCGCAACAATCTTTGTCATAAACCATCCTCCATGAAAGCAAGTTGTGGAAAAAAAATAAAAACTCAGCCCTATTTTGGGCTAGAATATCCGCTAAGCTTGGCAAGAGCCTCTGTTACTTCTTCGTCCGTTGCACCTCTTTTTATTTCAATCTTCTCTTCCATTGGTCTAAGGTGATTTATGTTCACTCTTCGACGTCTAACCCCAGTTAATGATTTTGGACCAGTTATAAGGGCAAAATTCTTGTCAATTAAGTCAACTATCACGCATTTTTTCCCGGCTTCTCTGCCTCTCAACTTCACGCATATCCTACCGACTTCAATCGCGGGCAAGATAAGAAACCTCCATTCATTTCAAGAAGGGAGACTTCTACATAAATGTTAAGGATTTATCCTTGAGGGCTTCTCCATTAGCTTACGCTTTTCTCCCATAGACCCATCTTTAAGGTGAGGCCTTCTTAGGACATGATCACCCATCTTCTCAATCTCTCTAGCCTCATCAGCCACCCTTGCAGCATACCTCATGATCTCATGAGCCTCGGCAACCATGGGAATATACACATTCGCATCGGTTATCCTAAAACATGCATCCGTCGTGATCTTCGAAACTTGCGCAGCTAATTCGTATGCCGCTTTTGCCTTCGCCCTTGCATAGGGGTTCAAGAACCCAGCGGCTTCGACGGCTGTTTCAGAATCAAGTATGACCCTTGGCATACTCGGTTTCTGTCCAGACCTTAACTGTTTAATCATCTCATCTATAACTTTCACTATCGCATTGACCACGCCAGTTACAGCCAGAACTTTCAGTACATCCGAGTTAAATATCACCATCTCGGCAGGATCAAGAAACTCTCTTCGAGCACCAATCATAGAATCCGCCTCCACAATGATATAACCCATACCATACTCCTCCAATTCTTTTACGAGCTTTTTAGCCGGGCTATCTGATATTATAATAGTTGGAAGCCCAGCGGTTTTGAGCACTTTACGTGCCTCTGAGGGTCCAGGGGTAGTTTGCCCTGGACCTACGAGAATAACCACGTCAGGGCTAATTTTGAGCATGAATTCGGCGGCTTCTCTACATTGGTCCACTCCGAGTTTCGCACCTGCCCCGACAACCCTCACATCAATATCCATCCTATCAGCTCTCTCGTCCAATATGAACTCAAGCAATGGCAAAATGCCTAAGCATCCTACCTTTAGTATGCCGATCTTAACAACATTACCCATTTGATACACCTCTGACTTTTCAAGGCACATACTAAATAGGATAAAATTTACTATGTTCTCTGCACCATCTTCTCGGCAATCTCTTGCGCCTTGATAGCATCCTCAACAGTTATCAGGGGTTTAGCTTTTCCCAATATGCAATCAATAAAGTGGCTGTCAATCTGATAGTGCCCCCAAACTCTCGTGCCTGAAACCGGAATATCCCACTCTCTTCTTTCAGGATCTGATCCATAAAGGATTATCTTGTTGTTCCAAACCGTGTGAAGAACATTTGTATTGTCTCCATATATTTCCAGCCTACTCGTGCTTGCAGACTCCCCAACTGTTGCACCATAATGAAGGGATCCCACAGCTCCCCTAGAAAATCTTATTGCGCCAATTGTATTATAGCCTATGATCCCTCCAAACCTCTCAAGCTTACTATAGTTGCTTACCCATTCTACGTAGACTATTTCATCCTCAAGCATCCACCGTAACATGTCGATCGACCAGACCGAAAGTGTAAAGTCTGGATAACCCCCACTCTTCTCGATATCCCATGCCCAAGAGCCTGGTGGCCATTGCTCTGCTAAAGCTTTGGCTGGAATAAACTCTCTAAAGTGGACAGCGATGGGTTCTCCTATGATTCCATTTTTCAGCATCTCTTTAGCTTTGACGTACACTGGTGCAAACCTGAAATTCAAGACTGGCATTAACAGGACCCCATTCCTCTCCGCTGCTCTCTTCATCTCCCGCACTTGCGAGATCTTAGGCGCAAGTGGCATCTCGCATAGTACATGTTTTCCCTTCTCCACCGCCCTAATAGTAGCCTCATAGTGAAATGGGGTAGGAACTGAAATGACAACTGCATCCACCTTAGGATTATCCAATATCGCATCGTAATCGAGACAGTACGGCACACCATATTTTTCTGATAACGGTTTAACCCTGGACTCCGTTCTCGCGCCTATAACAACCAACTCAGCCCCCGGCATCTTTTTAAACGATGGCACGTGAGCCTGACCGCCAACGAACCCGACACCTACAACGGCAACACCAACACTTCTAAATGCCATAACACTTCATCTCACAAATCTTCCTTAGACAATTAAAGATTCGATTATTTAGGAATTTTCATAGCTCGCGATAACTTTTATCTTCAAAGAACATCTTATTTATGAGACAGGATGGTGTAGTTTGTTGGAACTTGTTGACACCCATTCTCACCTAGAAGAAATCGAGGATCTTGACGCGGCCATAAGAAGGGCGGAGGAGGTTGGCGTTATCGCCATCTTAACTATGGGATCTGATAAAGAGACAAATATGTGGTCTCTTCATGAAGGAGTTAAGCATTGTAATATGAAGCTAAGAATCTATCCATGCATCGGGCTTCATCCACAAAATTTGGAACCGCAAAAGGCAGAATTGGAATTAAAATTCATAGAAGACAATATCAGAAAGGCATACGCGATAGGAGAGATCGGCCTAGATTACTGGCACCCAGACATTCGTAAAAGCTCTGAAGTTACAGAATTCCAGAGACGGATCTTTAGAAGGCTTTTAAAATTATCTAAAGATAATGATAAGCCAGTTTCGATACACAGCAGGGGAGCCTGGGCAGAAGCTTTAGAGATTACAAAAGAAGAAGGTGTGAAGAAGGCTGTCTTCCACTGGTTCAGCGGACCACTCAATGTCCTGAAAAAACTGCTAGACGAGGGCTACTATATCTCAGCTACGCCAGCTGCGGCTTACCGCAAAGCTCATAGGACAGCAATTTCAAAGACACCTTTGGAACAGATTCTATTAGAGACTGACTCTCCTGTTGAATATCTGGGGGAGCCGGCCGAGCCAGCACACATCACTAAAACCCTTTCCGCGGTTGCTGAGATAAAGAATGAGCAGATTACTCGGGTCGCCGAGGTTACAACAGAGAATGCGAAAAAACTTTTCAAGATTCCTTAATTGCCTGATCGAGCTACAAACTTGATGACATTCCCAAGCCAAGGAACATTTAGATGCCTTGCAACCTCGATGCATTTCGCCCGAAGAAGATAAGCAATCGGCTTTGACAATATACGCTCATTCTCAGTCAAACTCTCATAATATCCTTGACCCTTTGCGATAATAAGGTCTGCCTCCATCAAGCTGGTCAGAAATTCTTTAGAGACCATATCTAATTTTAATCCGATATGATCATTTCCCGTCTCAATTACCTCAGCGCATTCGTCTAGGCCAACCTGCATCGCATCCTCAATTGTTGCGTCATTCAATATCGGTCCGCTTTTCACTGCCGCATACACCTTCACAGAATACCGTTCCATAATAGTTTTAATAAAGAATTTATCAAAGACTATCTCGCCCGCATTATCAAGCAAGTAAAGTATTCTGCTTGAAGACTCTAACGCATCCATAATCTTCGGAGTATCATCTATCGCCAGATCACCGTTGAGACAGCTCAGGAGGGAAGATTCAATTGTAGCAGTCGAAACGCTGTAACCTTCAACCTCAAAGTCTATGGCGTTGCCGCAAATGCTTCCTAAAGCTGCCAGCCTAAAGCGTTCCTCATAATTCTTGCATCTGCACCGCTGCTCCAGAACGGGTAAAATTCTCATTGCAGTTTCATTTGACATTTTCTTCAATGGTTTAAATGGGTCCGTATTCCCAGTGATCTTCTGGCATATTTTGAAGACATGGGTGTGGAAGACGGTGGGTTCGCATTCCAATAAGTCACTTTGATTATCGGCCAACCATTTGACCGTCTCAAAAATCACCTTCCGCCTAAGCGCTTCATTATCCGTAGATTTTGACGCTATGTCAAAGGCTGCTCTAACAGTGCAGGGAAAGCAAAGGAGATGCGACTTCATTCTCATCCACCATTCTAATTTAACCGAGACAGCAATAAGGTGGGTAAGGGATTTATAAATGCTAACTTTGCCGCCAAATTACACCGCAAATGTAACATAATATCATACATCTAATCTGCGGGGTGTCAGGCGTTACAAAATCCTCAGCAAATTTTGATGCTGTATAGACTATAGTAACGCTTAAGTATTAGAAAACAGATGAGGGTTAGGCGGCCCAAAAGGTTTAAAAGGAAAAAAATAGAAGTTCTGTAAGTCTTCAGGGAAATATATGCTGAGAACATCCCAAAATGTATATTCATAAAGAAGAGAGTTTAGAATGAGAGCCAAGTGGAAGAAGAAACGGATGCGCCGCGAGAAGAAGAAAAGGGAGAAAAGGCGCGCAAGATACAAATAAAGAAGATTAGCCTAAAACCTCTTGATCAACAATATATAGATTACATCTTAATTTAATGTTGTAGAGTTAATATGTTTTCAACCAAATTCGTAGAGAACATTGCCACCACAATGAGACAAAGGGATCGCATTAGGAACGTAGGAATAATAGCCCATATAGATCATGGCAAGACAACATTAACTGATTCCATGTTATCTGCTGTAGGTCTCCTTCCGAGAAGTGTTGCGGGAGAGGCGAAAGTCCTAGATTATCTAAGGGAGGAGCAGAGAAGAGGGATCACAATAAAGACGGCAAACATCATGCTTCCCTACAGGGGCCATCAAGGATACTATTTGATCAATTTAGTGGACACACCGGGACACGTAGATTTCACTGGAAAAGTGGCTCGCGCATTAAGGATGATTGATGGAGCGGTCGTAGTGGTTGACGCCGTGGAGGGCATAATGGCTCAGACTGAGACCGTGATAAGGCAGGCCCTAAATGAGATGGTTAAACCTATACTTTTCATTAATAAGGTAGATAGATTGATTCTTGAGCTAAAATTTTCCTTGAGAGAAATAGCAGATAGACTTACAACGATTATCAGCGACTTCAACAATTTGATCAGCATCTACTCTGAGCCTGAAATCAAAGATAAATGGAAAGTTAACCCTTCTAAGGGCACTGTCGCTTTCGGGTCGGCCCTCCACAAATGGGGATTAACAATCGAAGAAGCGTATAGGATCGGTGTTAGGTTCAAAGACATATTTAGTGCGTACCGAGATGAAAAGTGGCAAAATCTTGAAGATCTTCTTCCTCTTGGGAATACGATCCTGAGCATGATAACTTCTCAGTTACCAAGCCCGTCTGAAGCACAGAAGTATAGAATTCCAAAGATATGTAAAGGAGACCCTACATCTGATGTCTATACAGCAATGTTAAACTGCGACTCAAATGGACCCTTGGTCATGGCTGTAACCAGTACCTTTTTGGACGAAGGGGACGAAATTATCACTGTAGTCAGAATCTTTTCCGGCAAAATCGTTAGGGGCGGAGAAGTCTACTTAATGAATAGTGAAAAGACATGTCGCGTACGTCAAATTTATATTCTAATGGGTTCGACCAAGGTCCCAGTCGACAGCATCGAAGCTGGAAACATCGCGGCTTTAGGGGGGATTGAAAACGCAAGAGCTGGAGAAACAATTACAGATGCGATGCATAAAAATGAGAAGTGTTATTTTTCAGACTTTCAGCATGTTTCTGAACCAGTGATAACCATTGCGCTAGAGCCAAAAGACCCCAAAAATTTATCACATCTTATCAATTTAATGCAACGCATATGCGTTGAGGACCCTGATCTTTCAGTATCATTTAATGAGGATACAGGGGAGTATTTACTTTCGGGAATTGGAGAACTCCACCTAGAAATCGCTATCAACGCCATCAAAGAGTATGATCCAAGTCTTGAGATAATATCATCTCAACCCATAATTGCTTATAGAGAGACTGTAGGAAAAGTCGGTAAACCTGTCACCGTATTCGACCAAGATTCGGGGGTAATATGTGCCGTTCAAGTTGTACCGTTAGAAAGGGAATATTATGAGAGAGGCTCAGGTAACATTGCTATGGAAATTGTCCATAAAAACGATTTTGAAAGGATTCTTAAAGATGATAGATCGCAGAAATTTCAGTTACCTTCCAGCATCTTGGCTTTTGAAAAGAATAATAACATCTTGATTAACATGACCAAGAAATGCTTTATAGGAGAGGCAATCCAAGAGGAGGTAGTGCTCGGCTTCAAAATGGCATGCCAAGCTGGACCGTTATGTCACGAACCATTAAGATGCATTATTGCTAAATTAGTTGATGCACAACCTGATGGCCTGACAGTTAATACTAAATCCGGGCAAATGGCTCTAGCAATAAAAAGTGCAATCCTAAATTCTATACTGACTGCCAATCCAGTGCTGTTGCAGCCTGTTTGCCGCCTTCAAGTATCTATACCGACAGCAATGCTCGGCAACATAACTCCTATCATAACAAGGAGAGATGGAAAGATCCTTAAAATATTACCAAGAGGTCACCTCTCAATAGTCCATGCACACTTGCCATACGCTCAAACGTTAGGTCTAGCCTCAGAGCTTAGATCAGCCTCTTCTGGGTACGCATTTTGGCAGATCCAATTTGATCATTGGCAGAAGGTTCCAGAGACAATGATGCGTGAGACAATCGAGCAAATTCGAAAACGTAAGGGCTTACCTCCACTTTCATAAGAAAATAAGACATTAAAGTTGTGGGGCGCTTCTGCAATATGCGGTCCCATCACATACTGTGGTATTAAGTTGAGGAAAGCCCTCGCGACAAGTAGCAAATTCCAATCCATGCTTTAAGGCTAAATTTCTTAGATCAGTCAAAATCTTGAGCCTTTTATCCACCCTCAGATATTTATATCCACCAACCCATTCACCGTCAGAATAGACCTTAATCAGCCTGTCATACAGCCTCTTACATTCCATCTTCATCGAGGGTAAGAGTCCAGGAACAACTTTCAATGTTGAACCTGTAATCTGCTTCACGCCAATCTCAGCAGCCCGTCTGACTATGGCATCGAGTTCCTTTGGGTCGTCATTTAATGTTGGAATTATAGGATCAATCCGAATCACCGCAGGCAATCCCGCTTCAACAACTTTCTCCAAAGCCCTGAATCGTGCATTAGGAGGGGGGGCATTAGGCTCTATCAATCTCGCTACATTCTCTTCCGGAGATGTTACTGTCATTGTAACCACGGTGCGGGTCATCTTAAAGAGATTTATGTCCCTTGTAACTAGATCAGACTTAGTTACTATAAGAAGTGGGAAGCCATTCACAGCCAAAGCCTCCACACATTTCTTAGTTATCTCACATTTAGCCTCTATATGCATGTAAGGATCAGTCGAATCACTTAACATCACGGGATAGCGTTTTTCCGTCCCTTTTATCATCTTTAAAATAAGGTTCTTAAGTTCAAATCTAGGGATAATAGGTCCTCTGAAACTTGGAAACTTGATTGCATAGCAGTAAACACATCGGTGCATGCACCTTCCAAGATAAGGATTGATATTATATTTCGGCAAGCATGTGCAAAAGCTGGACTTGACCACGTTAAAAACTGGCAGCCTCATCTTCTAACCACTAAGTGAACAATCCAATCTTTTATAAACAATTATTCTTAGAATCTTTTCAATAAAGTATCGAGGTTTGCCTCTCCTCAAGTGATCGAAATGTTAAGTCCAGAGGAGTTTAAATGTCCCGGGAAGACTTATAGACCTTCTCCTTTTTGGTCATGGAATGATGCATTGGACATTTCAGAACTGAAATGGCAGGTTAGAGAATTTGCAGAAAAAGGATTTGGCGGATACTTTATGCACTCAAGAGTTGGACTTGTAACACCTTACCTTTCAAATGAATGGATGGAATGCGTCAGAGCTTGTGTAGAGGAGGCAAAGAAATTAGACTTGGAGGCTTGGTTATATGATGAGGATAAATGGCCGAGTGGTTTTGCCGGAGGATTAGTTCCTGCGAAGAGTGATAAATATAGGGCACGTTCATTGCGTATGTCCGAGATAAGACATGAGGAAGTAAGACAAGCATTAAAGGATCCTTCAGTGATCGCGATTTTTGAAGCTCATCTCCTACCCAATTATAGGATTGGAGGATTCAGACGTATCCGAAAGATAAGGGACATAACTGGGAAAGGCGTCCTTCTCCAATTCAGGGTAGAAATTCAGCAGCGTAGCAACCGTTATAACGGTGAGACATATGTAGATCTGCTGAACCCAAAGGTTACAAGAGAATTTCTGAGGGTAACATTGGATGCCTATGCAGAACATTTCAAAAAAGATTTCGGGGAATCTATACCCGGGATTTTTACAGACGAGCCTAACTACCAAGGTCGCACTAACATTCCTTGGTCAGAAAACCTCCCAAAATACTTCAAAAAACAAAACGGCTATGATATCATAGAAAAACTTCCCCTTTTATATTTTGAAGCCAGCGGCAATAGAAAAGTGAGATATGACTTTTGGAGAACCATAACCAAAAGGTTCATCGAGTCATTTACCAAGATATATGCGATGAGAAGCAGTCGTTATAGGCTTAAGTTAACTGGCCACTTCCTAAGCGAAGACAGTCTAGGGGCGCAGGTAAAGGTTATAGGCGCAGCCATGCCTCACTACGAGTATATGCAGATTCCTGGCATCGATCACCTTGGCCGAAACATTGATAATCCCCTCACATTAAAACAATGCTCCAGCGTAGCGCATCAGTTTGGCCGAACACGCGTGCTCTCAGAACTTTTCGGATGTAGCGGACATAGCATGACTTTTGAGGATCAAAAGTGGATCGGGGACTTCCATCTTGCTTTAGGCATAACCTTCTTCTGCCCCCATCTCACGCTCTACACGATGAAGGGTGATGCGAAGAGGGATTATCCGCCTACTATAAGTTATCATCAACCATACTGGAAGTATTATAAACTGATTAACGATTATTTCGCCCGCGCATGTTATTTATGTTCTAAAGGAAGATTTTACGCAGATATATTATTACTTCATCCTATCGGCAGCGCATGGGCAACATTTTCTCCTTTACCCATGGGAAATGATACGCCTCCCGGTAGATATAATAACGCCCTAGTCAAACTTATAGATGACCTTCTCGCGTTGCACAGAGACTTTGATCTCGGAGATGAATTCATAATTTCGCGTTATGGACAGGTTATTGGAAAAGATTTCACCGTGAAAGAGGGTAGGTATAAAGTTGTCATAGTTCCAGCGTCGCTCACCTGGTCTTCGGAGACCTACAATCTTCTCCGAAAATTTGTAGCAAAGGGGGGAAAGGTCATATTTGTTGGGGAGACTCCTAGCCTAATAGATGGCAAACATGCGGAAGCTAGGTGGCTTAGGCTTTTGGAGAATTCGAATGTTATAAGGATATCATCTGAAAGAGAGGTGTTAGCTGAAGCACTTGATAAGGTATTGCCAAGATCCGTCACGGTTAAGGACAATGAAGGAACAGAGATCGAAGATATACTTGTTCATCATAGAGTTGACGGACCACTTCACATCTATTTTTTGGCAAATAAGAGCAGAACAAAAACCTACGATGCTATAATAGAATTTTACCAAGTGGGTGAAGTGACAGAGTGGGATATGTTCAGTGGCTCTATATCCAGCGTCGAAACACTTTCACAGGATGGTGATGACAAAATGATTATAAAAACAGTCTTTTATCCAGCTGGAAGCCACGCATTTGTCATAGACACGTCAAAGCCCACTCCTCATTACAGAAAAATTGCTAGGACAAAGGTTGAGGAAAGAATATTGAATGAATTTAATGATTGGGAGTTTGTTCGTCTAGATCCAAACGTATTAGTGCTCGATAAATGCGAATACTCCCTAGATGGAGAAGAATGGCGAGAGAGCACACCCATATGGAAGATCAGGAAGGAAATATGGAAAAAATCTGGGCTTGAGCGGTATGATGGAATTCAACCTTGGGTACTCAATAAAATGAAGGTGGCACCTAAACCAGTTACAGTCAACCTAAGAGCACACTTCAAATCGGAGATCCAAGGCAAGAGAACATTTCTTGTAATTGAACGTGCTTCCCTATGGACTTTGACTGTCAACGGGTTTCACGTCTCAACTAATGTCAGTGATTGGCATTGGGACAAACAATTTAACAAGATAGAAATCACGGATAATGTGAGAACAGGCGAAAACATAATTGAACTCTCCTGCAAATTCGACATAGATGTTCCAATCGAGGACATCTACCTCATCGGCGACTTCGCTGTTAAAAAAGTCACAGAAACGGATTACATCATAACCGATGAGCCGAAAACTCTAACAAGCGGTGACTGGACACAACAGGGATACCCCTTCTATTCAGGCATAATGCGCTATAAGGCCAAATTTCAAATTGATCAGCAATTAAAAAATGATGGAAAAGTTTATATCCGATTGCCAGATGCCAAGGGCTCACTATTCCTAGTTCACATTAACGGAAAAGGACCATATCCGATTTGCTGGCAACCCTTAGAATGCGACATTACAGACGGGATCAAAGAAGGAGAAAACGAAATTCTCATAGATGTCGTGAGCACCTTAAGAAACACATTTGGACCGCTTCATAATAAGTTGGGCGACATCTTCTGGGTAAGACCTGCATCTTTCACTGACGAGGCCAACTGGACAGATTCATACCAGATCGTACCCTATGGATTGATTAAAGGTGCCCAGGTACTGATTCGTAAAGAGACAATAATGGATGAGTAAGTTATCTGAATTATCTACCACGGCGTATCTTTTAATCTCAGCAAATAGGCAAAAAAGTTGACTATAACGTGTATAGGGCCTGTTAATACAATAATAATAATTGTTTGCGTCAGAGAGATAGGTTTTACTAGATAACCAAAAAGTAATGCCACCAGAACAAAATCGATCTGATCTGATACTGGCAAATGAGAACCAGGTTCCATGCCGAGTCTCCTTTTAATGAATGAACCGAGCAGGTCGCCAACTAATGCTCCAAACGAAAGCGCCAAACCGAGGATAACACCGCCTCCATGTACTCCGATAATTGGGGTAAGAGACTCTTGCACCCAACCAACTAACACCCCGATCACAATACCGGACAAAAATCCCCTTATAGTCTTATGAGAACCAAAGATAGGCTTTCCATCGCAGAATTTTTTGTTACAATCTATTGGATGACCACCTCCAAAAATTACAGGTGCAGCGTTTGCACAGTATGCTGGAAAAATGTAATATAACGAACTTAAGACCTCTAGTATCATCAAATCCTACCCCTCACAAAATATTGAGAAAGCCGCTAATAGAACTTTTGAGCATAAGCCCTCTACATTTTGAACTTGAGTAGTCCAGAAGACTAATTCTAAGGAGCATTCGAATGGATTATAAATGATTGAATTGAAAGAAAAGAGGAACCGATTTTCAGAAAAGACTCTAGTCTATTCTCTTGTTAGCCTATTCGAACCATGCCTTTCGTAATCCTGATCCATCCACATCTGCAATCTTACGCAATTCTTTTACTAGTATTTCAGCCTTACTAAGTGGAGGCTCAGGCAATCTGTGACCGTAATTATCATATGCAACACGAATAAACTCCGGATTTATGTTCCTAACCCAGTCGATGAGGACAATATCAAAGTCCAAGATTGGTTCGATAACTACGGCTTTTCTTCTCCAATCCAAGGCTCTCATCACCTCATATCTCTCCTGTGGGGGCGGAGCCTTAGTGAGGTTATAATCCCTATTTGTTTCAATCGTGACCCCTAATATCATGTTATCTCTGAACAAGTGAATGAAGTCTCTGTACCTTTTCGGGTTTTTTGTTAGAAAAAAGAAGTCCTGCCCACGCTTAGACCTCAAAACTTCCAAAACTCTTTCGATCCATTCCTTTGGAACCCAATCTCCCCACATGTCACCCATGTCCGAAACAAAAACAAAATCTTCTTTCGGTATTTTTTGCTTAAGTCTCCATTCTGCAAATGCGGGCTTGAACCCATGAGTCTTATATGGTTCAACTTTCCAAGAGGCAAGCTTTTCAGCATATCTTCTAGCCCAGCAATAAGTGCAATCATGCAGACAGCCTGTGATCGGATTCCACGTGCTCATATCTTCTTCACATTCCCTTAACGTTTACACCATAGGCTCCATTCATAAAAATAATTGATATTCAACTAATATGATCACGGATTCCATTTTCCTCAATTGCCAGAAGAAAAGTGATATCGGTCTCGGCACCATTCTTCTTTTCTACCACTGCTCTAATGACGTTAGACCTACCTGTTTTATTTAGACTCAAAACATTATCCGACCAGAATTTCAGAACTCTTGTTGCCACGGGCATTACTCTCTCTCCAAACAAGCCTCGCACTTGACTCACAAGTATAACAGCCAGATCAAAAATTTTCGCAATCTGCTCTATAGTTGCTACCTGACGGTTTAATTCACGGTTAACATGAAAACTCTCCCCTGTATTTGCCACCTCCTGTCGGTATAGAGAGGTTATTGTGTCAAAGACCAATAGAGCGAACCTTTCATTTATGTATCTGTCTAGACTATCAATGATTTCCGCTTGCTCATCAAATGATGAAGGTCGAACAATCATGATTAGGTCTAAAGCTTCTCTATAGTTGTAGGCACCCAGCTGCAACAGTCTCTCTGGAGAAAAAGTCCCATCAGAATCCACATACAAGGTTTTAAAGCCCATAGTGGCGCAACTTAACGCGCTCTGCATGGCTAAGGTGGACTTTCCAGTCTCGGCTTCTCCATAAACCAGACTAATCATGCCAGAAGGAAAACCTCCTTCCAGCACTTTGTCCAGAAGAACAGACCCTGTAGGTATCCATCTGGTCAAGACGATGCTTCCAACAAAAATAATCTGCGTATGTAAGGCTTAAATTTTAGTCCACCATCATGTTAAGCTTATTAAGTGGCAGATTATGAGGGCTAATATAGCTGTTGTAACAGTCTCTGGAAAAGCGTACTATAGAATCGTAAGTCAACTGAAGGATAGAAATATACCCTTCTTAAGTCTGATTCCAGGAGAGGTGATTCCACGCTACATAAAAGTCATAATAACAACGTATGAAGAAAGAGGCCAGATTGAACATCCGAACATCCTAGTATATAATTGTGATGAGGATCCATCATCAATAATTGAAGAGGCCATACGTATAGCACAGAATAAAGAGAGATATTGTGAGGTTGTGATCGGTGTAGATCCGGGAAAAACTTTTGGTTTAGCTGTTTTAGGCGATGGTAAAGTCCTAAGTAAGTTTGAGGGTTTAAGCCTTGAAAAGTCGGTTGACATGGTCATAACAGAACTTAAGAATAAGCCTGCAAAATCCCAGAAGATTAAAGTTGGAGACGGCGTTCCTGAGCTAGCAAAAGAAATTGTTAGAAGACTGAAGATGGCTCTTCCTGAAAATGTTACTATAGACATAGTTACTGAAGCCTGGACCAGTAAGCATAAGAGCGGGGATTCAAGAAAGAAAGTAAGTGATGCGGATTCAGCGGTGAAAATTGCTCAAAGATAGACTTTTATAGCATGTTAAAGGTGATCTGAATCTGATCACTAGGACCATCGTTAAGGGGAAAACTCTTCTCGTTGACGGGCCATCAAGCATAAGAGTAGTCTCCGGAAGTGTTTCAGTGTTTGGCGCAATAATTGAGAAGGGTGAAATAATTATTCGTCGGGGTAAACGTATGCCGCTAGAAGCTATTCGCGATACCACTGTCAGCCTATCTTTGGGCGAAACTGCTTCTTTCACAGAAATCGACAGCGACCCGATACCAAATTCGTGGAAACACGCCGCCCAAACCTTATTGAGTGAAAAAAGGGCTAAGACTGTTCTCATATTGGGAGGCGTAGATGTTGGCAAAACAAGTTTCAGCATATATCTAATTAATTCTGCGCTAAGAACCGGGTTTAATGTTGCTTTCGTCGATAGCGATCTCGGCCAATCCGATGTTGGACCGCCTGGAACATTAAGTTTAGCAAATATTAGGGAATCAGTCTTTGACTTATTCAAAATAATGCCCGATGATCTAATTTTTATAGGTGTGACTACACCTAGCCTAGCAACCAATTCTGTTGTTAGCGGCACCGCAGCACTAAAAGAAAAGGCCTCAAGAGCAGGAGCAAACTTCATAGTGATTAATACTGATGGGTGGATTGAAGGAGAAGAAGCATTAAATTTTAAGTCTGAATTGATAAAGAGTGTTTCTCCTGATTATATTATACTAATTGGAGCTGACGAGAAATTACAAGCCAGAATAAGTAATGTTTGTACAGCGAAAATCATACAAATTGATCAACCAGAGAATATTAGAAAAAGAGATAAAGAAGTGAGAAAATTTCTGAGAGGATTGGCCTATAAGAAGCATCTACGGAACACCAAGATCAGATCTTTTCCTCTGCACTGGGTAATACTGGAAGGCTATAACATTTATTCAGGAAAAGCGAGAAATGCCAGTTCATCGATGACCGTATTGAAAAACCTTGTGCCGGAAAATAAAGATGATATTTCATCACCCCGTAGTACGCGAGGCACATTAGTTGCTTTAAAAGATTACAATGGTAAAGTCCTCGGAATTGGAACAGTACTTGAAGTTGATCTTAGGCGGAATGTGATAAGGATATTTACATCTGTGAAAGACGCCGTCTCCAGGATCGCTTTCGGCAAGGTACGATTAGATAGATATGGAAATGAAATCGGGTTGATTTGACATTCTGTTAAAACTATTGCGCAGCTTGAAGCAAAGCATTTATGTTATAGAGTATCCTTTTTGCATGTCAAATTATAGGAAGGAAAATGGGTTTGCGGGAAAACCGACTTAGACAGCTAATACGTAAAGGGGAACCCTCGATAGGAACAAGAATCCTTATTGCATGGCCCGGATTAGTTGAGATAATAGGACATAGCGGCGTTTACGACTATGTTGAATTCTTAAGTGAATATGGTCCATACGACCTTTACGATCTTGACAACTTAGCTAGAGCCGCGGAACTCGTGAATATATCGACGATGATTAAGATCGACCAAGAACCGCGAATCTATTTAGCTGGCAGAGCTTTAGCATCAGGAATACAGAACATATTATTTGCTGATATAAGATCTGTAGAAGATGCGGAGGAAGCCGTAAAAGCTGTAAGAACTGAACCTAAGGGTCTCAGCGGCTTTAGGATGGATAGAAGGGTTGGATACGTCTCATCAGTGGCCACTGCTGCAGATGTTGTTAAGATATGTGAAGATGCCGTAGTCGCATTGATGATAGAGAAGAAATCGGCTGTTGAAAATTTAAATGAGATCCTCTCGGTTGAAGGCGTCGACATGGTACAGTTCGGACCGTCCGATTACTCTATCAGCATAGGATTACCGGGAGAAGTTAATCACCCAAAAGTAAGAGAGGCAGAGGTCAAGGTTATAAAGACCGCGCTTGAGATGGGAGTCACGCCTAGAGCTGAGATAAGAAACGTTGATGAGGCAAAGAGATACATAGATATGGGTGTACGTAACTTCAGCATAGGCACGGACGTAACTATCCTCTATAATTGGTGGAAAAGCAAGGGCGGAGAACTCAGGCAAATACTCTCCAGGATTTAAGCCTGAGACTTCTAGTTTTCACGGTGAACTGATAAATATTCAAAGGAAAGAATCATTGATTATAGCAGGAATGATCATATTGTCAGAAGTGAGAATTATAGAGGAAAAAGTAGTCGAGTACGGTATAACATTTAGCGGAATGCTTATCGACATGAAAAACGCATACATAATCTTCCTGTGTGAGGGAGACTATTCTCTTGGAACGTTGGCTATATCCGTGCCTAGTGGAGGAGATATGCTGGGTCCGCCGCTCTCATCCATTCTTTTGGGAGATAAGGATAAGACTCTGGCCAGAATTTTGGCAGAGCGCTTGGCCGCAACTTTAAAGAGGGTTGTTCTAGTCTCAGTTTTCTTAAACATGACAGATGAAAAAAGGGCGGCGACCATCTTTTGGAGGCTTCTAGAAGAAATTTTGAGGAGGAAGACATAATTTGAGTCTCAGAAGTTTTCTAACCGAGATTGAGGATAAAGGTGAAGTCATACATATAACTGATGGATTATCAACAAGATTTGAGATATCTGCGGTCTTGCAAGAATTTCAAGACGGCCCCGTTTTATTATTCGATAATGTAGAAGGCTATACGACAAAGGTGGTTGGTAATATTTGTGGCACACGATCAAGGATCGCCCAATCAATTGGTGTTGACAGTAGATTGCTGTGCCAAAGACTGTTAGACGCTATGTCAAAACCCGTGTCCCCAAGGATTGTTGATGATGGGCCAGTAAAAGAGGTGCAGGAAAAGCCTAACCTCCATAAAATTCCGGTTTTGAAGCATTTTGAAGGGGATGCGGGACCTTATATCACTTCCGCTGTAATCTCTGCAAGAAGCCCTGATAAAAAGGTTGAAAACGTCTCCATTCATCGTCTCCAGGTCTTAGATGAAAAACATTTGGCGATTAGACTTGTCCCGAGACATCTCTATAGACTGTGGTCTATGGCCAGAGGTGAAAAGAGAGACCTTGAAATCGCGATATCCATCGGTCTCCATCCAGCAGTTCTCTTAGCCGCAGCTTCTTCCCCTCCGTTTGGAATAAGCGAGTTCGGTATTGCAAATAGTTTACTAGGAGACAAATTAGAGCTTGTAAGATGCAGCAAGGTTGATGTCTTCGCACCAGCGGAGGCTGAGCTTATACTGGAAGGAAGAATTTCTTTTGCAGAATCTGCCTTAGAAGGTCCCTTTGTTGATATTGTAGGGACATATGATATCCAACGAGAGCAGCCAGTTGTCGAGGTAGTTAATATTCTACATCGGGAGGATTATATTTATCAAGCCCTCTTGCCAGGTGGTTCGGAACATAAGTTACTTATGGGGCTTCCCCGCGAAGCCGCCATATACAGTGCAGTTTCAAATGTTGTTCCAAGAGTGAATGCTGTGAACCTTACTAGCGGCGGCTGCGGATGGCTACATGCTATAATTTCGATAGAGAAGCAGACGGATGGTGATGGAAAGAATGCTATTTTAGCGGCGTTCGCTGGGCACCCAAGCCTAAAACACGTGGTTATTGTGGATGGGGACGTAGATGTTTTTAACATGGAAGAAGTTGAGTGGGCGATAGCGACCCGTTTCCAAGCTGATGAGGATCTTATCGTTATCACGCGAGCTAGGGGATCAACCTTGGATCCCTCGGGAAATCAGAGGGATGGATTGACGGCTAAAATTGGCATAGATGCCACCCGCCCACTCAGCGATCCGGCGGAAAAGTTCTTGAAGGCCAAAATCCCATTATCCAACAAGATTAGGGCGTGTATAGAAAAAATCAAGACCGGAATGGCGAAAAACGATTAATCAAGACCCGCTACATGCCTTATTTATACATTCCTGGAGCGAGGCAAAACGAACCCCAACCTTACACATATTTGGTGCATAGTATGCCGTCTTGGCAGAGTTTGTCATCAACGTTTGCACACCCATCTCTTTAAGCCATGTTACGACCGCGCATGTGTCGCAGATAACTTTTCCGCCAGCAGCCTCGATCTGGCTTACGTATGCTGACGCGGCATTTTTGATGTACCTAGAAGTACATACCCATAGCCTAACACCTCTTTTCACTTTTCTGCCTCTTAAAAGAAATGCAACCGTCTCTAGTTCATGCAACGAAGAATGAGGACATCCTATAAATATCATGTCAGGTTCCTCATCAGTTGTTGATAGCCTCTCGAAAGTCTCATTCAACTCTTTGGCCTCAACACTCAGAGTATCTGATATTGAGAACTCTTCGACCTGTAAGTATGAGGGGTAAAAGAATGAGACCATTCCAGAAGAAGCCAACGCCGCCCCCATCTGCTTTAGACAGAACTCTTCTAGACTTGGAAGGCCTTTAAACACCGGGATCTTGTCCCTTACAACCTTTCCAAGGAGTATTCCAAGAGCACCAAACTCAGCCTCATTTGAGAGTTTTACGTTAACATCAACGCCTATTTCCGGTCTCCGATTTTCAGGCCTGTGTAAACCATAGTCCGGCGTCTTTCCAATAAGAGCTGCTGCAAGCGCGCTCGGTCCACCCTCACGGTTAGTCCATGCGTTAAGTATAGAGTTCGCGTAAACTACGGCGGATGACTCTGCCCATGCAAGGTGGCTACCCTTTCTGGGTCTCCTCAAGTAATATGGTGTGCAGGTTAAAACTGGAAGAAACTTCATTCCCTCATATACTCTGATTACCTCAAGCTGCTTTTCAAGTATCGATTCTGAAAAATTGAACTCATCTAACCGCATGCTGTCAAAGCCTGCTGGATTAGTTGTGGTCTCAACTTCAGCAATGGCTCCGGACTCAAATAGGTTTCTGAGAAATTCGATCGGCGCATCGCCTATAGTCTTATAGGAGACGCCTGAAACATGGGCAGACCGTATGGGTATTAGTCTCTTCGCACCATACAGGTCTCCAAGCTTGACGAGGATCTTCATCGCTACTTGATAGGCCCACCCCCTCTCCCCATTTAATATCTTCTCTTCCTCGGTGGTTAGATGCACCATTGCCTCCTCCTTTAGGAAAGAAGAGAGCTGGAAACCTTATCTATCTTTCTGGAAGAGAAATCAACTTTTAACAAACAGTATAGAGGAGATGTTTTCAAGGTTTAAATATCATGCTCTAACAATTCTTGCCATGCCAGATTCCCCATCCAATTCTATCAAATCTCCAGACCTTATTCTGGCTATTTCAATCTGATCGATCATCGGTATCTCTGCAATCACTGCACCGACTACTACAATAGGCTCTGCAGTCTCATTAATGATTCCTCGGGGTCCTAGACCCTTTTTGACAAGAGAATAAAGAACGTAGCTTCCAACCGTGGACCCGTGACCGTGCGGAAAACATAGGATCTTTCCAGAGACACTTTTGCCGTAGAGGTCGTGACCTTTTTCAACAATTATTCCGGTCTCAACATCTATTCCTGCAAGGAAACTAAGGGGTTTGGTCGAGACTAATGCCACTCCCTTTGCATGCCCTGAAACTACTGGTCGACCTTTAAGAACAAAAGCCATCTTTCCACCACGTGACATAATGCAATGAAACTTTGTTCATCTAATATGAAATTTTAGCGGAGAAGGGGAGACTTCCGAAAAGCTTCTCAGCTGCTTTCTGAACTTTTTCCATACACTCTTTCTCCGTGTAGACTCTTATGATGTTCATGAAGCCTTTGAGCACATCAAATATTCCCGATAACTCACTGAGGCGACAAACAAACTTTTTTCCGTCTCTCGTGGTGTTCGATATCGGTATCTCCATAGGCTCCATTGGAAAAGCATTATGGTATGGAACAGAGGGAAGTGTGGGAACATCAATTATAACCTTTTCAGGATCGACGCCGGCTTCCTCGGCAATCTCATCCCTCATAATGTTTCGGATCCCTTCAACATTGAATATGCTTGGCACAATTCTGTCCTTTAAATAAAATGGGGGAGGGTCATAGACACATTTAATCAGTCTCCTTCTCTCTAACCTCTCTATAATTTCTCTTGACTTTTCGTTTTCCTTCAACTTTGTCCATAATACATAATCATCTAGAGACAAGTATTCCTCTGGGGAACTGAAGTCTGTGAGGCCTAATTCATCCTTTGCCAGCTCTAATGCAGATGCAAGCATTATCTGGACGGCTCTACCGACGCGATGAAAGTATATACTCTTGAAGGATTCGATCCTAGCTAGAATGAATGACTCCAAGGCAGAAAGGGCTCCAATATCAACGGTCAAATTCCCATCCGTAACGTCCATCGTATCCACTAATCTAGCTACATCGACATATCCATACTCCGCCCCTGTATGATAAGTGTCCCTGACAACAAAGTCAAGCTTGTCTACGTCAACAGCGCTTCTGATTATCTGATCAATATACGTCTTCCCAGGCCTATTTAATAGGCCAACAGAAAGCATGCTTATGTCTTTCGCATCATACCCAAGTTTACTAAGGATTTCTCCTATCTCCGAGTTAAGAATTATCCAACTCGTCATATCTTCATGCGTCTTGCCAAGGAATTTAGTCAAAAGATGCTCAAAGACATGAGAGAAGGGTCCATGGCCTATATCGTGGAGCATAGAAGCAATCCTGACTGTACGTGTCTCATCTTCAGAGATTAATTGTGATATTCTCGGATTGCTTGTCAAACGGTCGGCTAAGCATAATACTCCTAATGAATGCTCAAACCTTGTATGATTGGCTCCTGGATATACAAACTCTGCGCCGGCTAGCTGCCTAATCCTTCTCAGCCTCTGGAACGGATAAGAATCTATTATTTCCTTTTCATCTTCTGTAATGTAAATGTAGCCATATATAGGGTCTTTAATCTCACCCCAGTATTTGCGCGTTTTCATACGTCTCACCAATCACTCTCAAGGAAATCTTATCCCGATAATGCGTCATGTCAATTTTTGCATCTCCTTCTCCCTTCTCTCAGCAATCTCCAATAGCGCCCTATAATATTCGCCTGTCTCGATTTTGTTACATATATTTCCCAGCGCTTCATGTACATTCCTGAAGTATTCTTTGTCAGATTCCATAATCTTTCTTTTCTGAATGGATAACGCGCGATGCCTGATGCCCAGTCCAGCCTCTCTAATCGAAAGGTAAAGTATCCTATGCTCAACCTCTATCAATTGTGGTGAAATCTCTTGAGCTAAGGAGACAAGTTCTTCTCCGATCAATCTGAGTTTAGTAATATCCCATGAAAGCATATAGCCTTCATTCCTAGTCAAGATCTCTCTAAGTCTTGTCTGCAAAAAGCCTAATATTGGCAGGAACTTTTCCATCGGTTTGTCCTCAACAAAATATTGAGAGATCAACGTTTTAAGGTTGTCTATTAGAAGAACGAAAGTCTTAATTCTCTCGCCTTTCTATTCAATTGCTATTCTCGTTTGGCGGGTAAGAAGTTGAGGGCGGGTTTCTGGAAGGGTGTCGGGTTTGGGCTCACATCAGGAGTTATTACGACGCTGGGCCTCATAATCGGGCTTCACTCTGGCACTCAATCGAAGATCGCTGTGATAGTTGGCATCGTTGTTCTAGCAATAGCAGACGCACTTTCAGACAGTATGGGAATCCATATATCTGAGGAGGCTGAAAACGAACATACTTCGAAAGAGATATGGGAATCCTCATTTTTCACGTTTTTCTCAAAGTTTTTTATTGCTATGTCCTTTGTCTTGCCAGTTGTTCTTTTGGAGGAGCCTCTAAGCATTCTTGTTAGCTTAGGATGGGGGCTATGCTTGATAGGTGTCTTCAGTTTTAGGATGGCTATATCTCAAGGGGAAAACCCCTACAAGGTTGTAGGCGAGCATCTCACAATTGTCATACTCGTTATAATACTAGCCCACATTGTAGGAGACCTTATGCACGAAATTTTTTTGTCGGGCTGACTGCATGAGGTGCCATGAAAAAATAAAATATTTTTTAGGAATGTTGGCGATACTACTGCAGTGATGCGTGGATTATGGAACTTAAACTTGCTGCCAGGGCAGCCTACCATATTTCTTTACGTAGCTGACAAGCCCGCCTTCAGAGAGTATCTGCCATAGCTCGCTTGGTATCGGCTTTATTGAATAAAGTTTATTGCTCGAAACATTTCTTAATGAGCCGCGAACTAGATCGATTTCCAACAAATCGCCTTCATTTATCTCATTAACCTGCCGAAATTCGACTGCTGGAAGACCAATGTTTATTGCATTACGGAAAAAGATGCGCGCGAAGGATTGTGCAATAACCGCGCCTATTCCTAAATGTTTTAGAACGAGAGGTGCTTGCTCACGGCTGGATCCGCATCCGAAATTTTTGCCAGCTACTAGGATGTCCCCCTTTTCTACTTTCTTTGCAAAGTCTGGCATTATAGCCTCCATAGCATGCCTAGAGAGCTCATCAACATCCGTTATGCTGAGCTTATACTTTCCAGCAATTATAAGGTCGGTGTTGACGTTATCGCCGAACTTCCAAGCCTTTCCATAGATCTTCAAACTCTTTCGACCCCCTTCAAGAATTTTCTCGGATCAGTTATCACGCCTTCAATTGCTGTCGCAGCCGCAGTTGCAGGAGAGGCAAGATATATTTCCGCCTCCTGACTGCCCATTCTACCCTTGAAATTACGATTAGACGTTGATAGACAAACTTCACCCTGAGCTAAGAGCCCCTGATGAGCCCCAGCGCAGGGCCCGCATCCAGGATTACATAATATACAACCAGAATCTAGAAAGGTTTCTATTAGACCTTCTTTCAATGCCTGGATGAAAACCCTTCTCGAAGCCGGTGCAACTATCATTCGCACACCCTTCTTTACGCTTTTTCCCTTCAAAATTTTAGCTGCAACTCTGAGATCGCTGAGACGCCCGTTTGTACATGATCCTAGAAAAACCTGATCTACCTCTTTGCCCTCCAACTCTGCAACGGGCTTTACATTGTCAACTGAATGTGGACAAGCAATTTGAGGCTCAAGCTTGGAAACATCCACCCTCAGAATATCTGAAAAAGCGGCATCCTCATCATTTCGAATAATAGTTTTGAAGTTGCATTTGAGTGTAGTGAGAAAGTCGAATGTTTTTTCGTCAGGCTCAATAATACCTGTCTTAGCACCCATTTCGACAGCCATGTTCGTTAAGGTCAGTCTTCCTTCAATGTCCATATTCTTAACGGTTGATCCGCAAAACTCCACCGCCTTATACGTTGCTCCATCAGCTCCTATATCTCCAACAATTTTTAGAATGATATCCTTTGGTAGGACCATTGGCGGAAGACAACCCTCGATTATGATCCTCATGGTTTCCGGAACCTTGAACCAGAGCTTTCCAGATAGAAATACTGCGGCCATCTCGGTTGATCCTATGCCGGTTGCAAAGGCGCCTAGGGCCCCATATGTACAGGTATGCGAATCTGCACCAACAATGAGATTTCCGGGAAGAATTAGACCTGACTCGACCATTAACTGGTGGCACACTCCAGACCCAGCTTCATAAAGGGGCGCCCCAAATTTTTCGGCAAATTTCCTCATTGTGCTGTGCACTTTCGAAAACGTCTCAGTGGCGCTTGGAGCAACATGATCTATAACGATAAAAATTCGATCGGGTCGCCAAAGTCTATCGCCGCCCATTTCTTGAAAGGCCTGCATGGCAAGGAGCGCTGTTCCATCATGAATCATAGCGCCGTCCACCTCTGCTACTACAATGTCTCCTGCGTATGCATCGACGCCTGAGGCTTTGCTTAGAATCTTCTCAGATATTGTCTTGCCCATTTTTAGACCTCTACCGAGACTGCTTAAGATTTTTTCCAGTCTTTAATGTTAAGAAGCTTGTTTCTTGCGTTTTAACAGGAGCTTGTTTATCCCGTTTATCATGGCTTCGACGCTTGCCATAACGATATCCTCCCGTGCGCCGCGCGCTGAGACGACGTTTCCATCTCTATCTTCAACCTTTATTATTACCTCGGCTACCGCATCCGATCCCCCTGTTAATGCTTCAAGCCTATATTCTGTCAGTCTCACATTGGCTAGCTGATCCGTAATCTTTTGTATGGCTTTGATGGCTGCGTCTACAGGTCCGACGCCAGTTTCGGCGGCTACATATTCTTTTCCATCTATTAATAGTTTCACCGAAGCTGTTGGGATTACTCTTATGCCCGTAGTAACGGCAAAGTCTGTCAATTCGACGATCTTCTCTTCGGCTACCTCCCCCATAACCGTCCTAGCTATTGCGTAAAGATCGGCATCCGTCACTGTCTTTCCTTTATCGCCAAGATCCTTCACCCTATTCACTATTTCCTTTAGCTGAGCCTCAGTGGGGTAGATCCCTGCTTCTTCCAGTTCAGCTTTTATACCATGCCTACCTGATAACTTGCCTGAAAGAATTCTTCTCCGTCTGCCTACAACCTCAGGTTTAAATGGCTCGAAAGTCAGAGGCTTCACAGTAACCCCTCTGGTATGTATCCCTGACGCATGGGCGAAGGCATTTTCTCCGACAATAGCCTTATTCGGTTGGACAACGATCCCGGTTAATCTAGAGACTAGCTTTGAAGTCTGGTAGAGTAGCCTAGTGTTTATACCTGTCTTCTTTTTATATATAAGATGAAGGGCCATCACAACTTCTTCTAGGGAAGCGTTTCCAGCTCTTTCTCCTAAGCCATTTACGGCCACATGCACTTGTGATGCCCCAGCAAGGACGCCTGCCAGAGAATTAGCCACAGCCAGGCCGAAGTCGTTATGGCAGTGAACACTTATCGGCACTTTAAGTTCTGACCTTAGATTCTTGATTAGATTCTCCATTTTCTGGGGAGCCATGATGCCGACGGTGTCAGGTATATTTATCCTGTCAACTCCTGCTTCTTCAGCTGCTTTACACACCTTTATAAGAAAGTTAAGGTCAGATCTCGTTGCGTCCATGGGAGAAAATTCACAAAGTACACCATGATCCTTAATGTATTGGACGGCGCTGACGGCGGCTTCCAAAACCTTTTCAGGCGTCATGTTTAGCGCATATTTCATCTGAACCTTTGAAGTGGAAATGAACGTATGGATGGAATTCACGTTACATGAGAGAGCTACATCGATGTCTTCTTTAAGCGCCCTTGTCAACGCGCATATCTCTGCTCTTAAGCCAGCTGCGGCGATCTCTTTAATTGCCACTTGCTCGCCGCGAGATGCTGATGGGAAACCAGCTTCGATTACGTCCACCCCAAGCTTGTCCAGTTGAACAGCTATCTCCATTTTCTCTTCGGGTGTGAAGGATACTCCAGGCGTCTGTTCGCCATCTCGAAGAGTTGTATCGAAGATTCTAACATATTCAACCATAATACTTATCACTCCTCAAGATTGATTGCATATTATCTCCTGTGCGATAGCTTCGCCCATCTCAATAGTCTTTAGGGTTCCGCCAAGATCAGGGATTGACAGACCTTTCTTTAAGGCTTCAACAACTCCTTTTTCTATTGCTTCAGATGCGCGTAAACATTTTGGATCGCTGTATCTTTCACCTAGCCATTCAAGCATCATCTTTGAGGCAAGTATCATGGAGCAGGGATTGGCAGTATGTTTTCCGACACGTGTAGGTGCAGATCCGTGAACGGGCTCGAAGATTGCAAAATTATCGCCAATGTTCCCTCCGGGAGCCATTCCCAAACCTCCGACCAATTGTGCCGCCTCGTCGGATAAGATGTCGCCAAAAATATTAGTCGTAACTATCACGTCGTAATTTTGAGGCTCCTTAATAAGTCTCATAGAGATAGCGTCGACGTACTGTTCCTCATATGTCACATCAGGGTACTGCTTGGCAATTTCCCGACAGATACTAGCAAATAGGCCGCATGTAACACGTAAAACATTTGCCTTGTGGACCGATGTCACTTTTTTCTTCCCATTTCTTCTCCTTGCCAGCTCAAACGCCATCCTTGCAATTCGCTCGCAACCTTTCCTAGAAACAACCCTTAGGGCAACCGCCGTATCATTAATCATGAATTCGTACCCCTTATAAAGATCCTCCGTATTTTCCCTAACGATTACAAGGTCTATGTCACTTCTGAGACAAGGAACATTTGGATATGACTTTATGGGGCGTATGTTCGCATATAGGTCAAACAATATTCTTAGCTTAACGATAACGTCGGCCGCGGTCTCACCAACTGGCCCCTTGAGACATGCATGAGAATTTTTTATTGCCTCGATTGTCTCGGGAGGAAGGGCAACACCTCTCTTCTGGTAGCAGGTGTCTCCGGCCTCAAGTTCAAGAAAGGAGAATGCAAGACCAAATTTTCTTTGAATGGCACTTAGAACGTTCATTGTTGCTTCTGTCAGCTCAGGTCCGATTCCATCCCCAGGAATAACCGCGACGTTGTATTTCAACCTTTTCCGCCCATCCTCTTTTTTAAATGCTCAATTAACCCACCATCACTGAGAATCTGGAGAATGAAGTCTGGGAGCGGGATTGCCGTGAAAGTTTCGTTCTTCGACCTATTGATGATCCTTCCATCCTCTAGATAGACCTCCAATATGTCTCCGTCATCAATATGTCCAGATATGCCTTGGCATTCAAGAACTGGCAAGCCAATATTAATTGCGTTGCGATAGAAAATACGTGCAAAAGAGTCCGCTATCACGCATCTTACACCAGCATACTTGAGCGCAATTGGAGCTTGTTCGCGGCTGGACCCGCATCCAAAGTTCCTTCCAGCAACCAAAATTACTCCTTTCTCAGCTTTTTTCGCAAAGTCTCTATCCAACCCTTCCATTGCATGACTAGCTAGCTCCATAGGATCAAGAGTGGTCAAGTATTTACTTGGAATGATTAAGTCGGTATTCACATTGTCTCCGTATACGATGGCTAAGCCTTGAATCCTCAATATTTTGCCTCCCAAAAATCTCTCGGATCGATTATTTTTCCAGCAATTGCTGAAGCAGCCACGGTTGCAGGTGAGGCTAAGTATATCTTGGCGTCTGGGCTACCCATTCTACCAACAAAATTTCGATTGGAAGTGCTTATGCACACCTCACCGTTTGCCAGGAGCCCCATGTGACCGCCAAAGCATGCACCGCAGGTTGGACTGGTTATATAGGCTCCAGCCTTTACCATGGTCTCGAGAATGCCCCACTGTAATGCATGCATGTAGACTTCTTGTGAGGCTGGAGTTATGATCAACCTTACCCCCCTGCTAACCTTCCTACCCTTAAGAATTTCCGCAGCGATCTCTAGATCTTCAAGTCTCCCATTAGTGCAAGACCCGATAAATGCTTGATCTATCTCAACTCCTTCAACTTCCCTAACCTTTTTAACATTATCAACGGAATGGGGGCAGGCTATCTGCGGCTCCAGATCATCAACATCCATCTCAATTTTCTTCTCATATTTTGCGTCTGAGTCACTACCAAGAATCATGAAGGATTTATCAGTTCGAGCTTCAACATAGGCGAAGGTAGTCTCGTCAGGTTCTATTATCCCAGTTTTTGCTCCCATTTCGACGGTCATGTTGCACAGAGTCATCCGGCCGCCGACACTCATAGAGGTTATTGTAGGTCCTGCAAACTCTATCGCCTTATAAATTGCCCCGTCTGACCCAAGATTGCCCACTAGATGTAGTATCAGATCCTTCGGTGTTACGAATCTCTTAAAGCGCCCTTTCACATTTATTCTAATGGATGATGGTACTCTCAACCATAATTTGCCAGTAGCAAATACTGCGGCCATCTCGGTTGATCCTATGCCGGTTGCAAAGGCGCCTAAGGCCCCATATGTACAGGTATGCGAATCTGCACCAACTATTAATTCGCCGGGTCTCACATGCCCTTTCTCAACCATGACTTGGTGGCAAATGCCCCCAAAGCCTACATCATAGAGAAAGGGGAGCCCCTGCTCTTTAGCGAATTCTCTCATGATCTTATGCAGTTCAGCAGATTTTGTTGTGTCAGCTGGAACCTGATGATCTAGAACCATTACTATCTTCTCTTTATCCCAAACTTTTTTGACTCCTATTTTTCTGAAAGCTTGAATTGCAAGTGGTCCTGTTATGTCGTTGACCATAGCCATGTCGACTTTTGCCTCTACTATTTCTCCTGGCTTAACTTGGTCCTTGCCAGATGCAGCTGCGAGGATCTTTTCGCTGATGTTCATTTGATGTCCCCAGCTTTATTGTGTCATCTTTCTATTCCAGAAGCCCTGCGTATAAATCTCCCTACTTTTTCAAGCTGATGTTCTTCTATTTCTTCCATGAGTTTTTTCAATTTCTTCTCTCCGGATCTGTGTTCTTCAATCCATTCTTTAGCGAATTTTCCGCTCTGTACGTCTCTCACAGCACTTCTCATATTCTCTTTGACATGCTCGTCGATGATGCGTGGGCCGACTGTTAGCCCGCCATATTTGGCGGTGTCCGATACTGCTCTAAGCATACCTGAGATCCCTTTCTGATAGATCAGATCCATTATCAATTTGGCTTCGTTGCAGGCTTCGAAATAGGCGAGCTCAGGCGGATAACCGTTCTCGACTAGAACCTCGAAACCATTTTTAATAAGTTCAATTAGGCCGCCGACGAGTACTGTTTGTTCTCCGATAAGGTCGCTTTCGGTCTCATCCTTAAATGTGGTCTCTAATACCCCTGCTTTTGTGCACCCCAATGCTTTTGCAATTGAAAGTGCAATATCCTTTGCCTTACCCGACCAGTCTTGTTGAATGGCTATCAGTGCCGGGACGCCGAATCCACTTAGATATGTTTCTCTGAGTCTGGCGCCTGGGCTTTTGGGTGCGACCATTATTACGTCAACATCCTTTGGCGGTATTATCTGCTTGAAATGTATGTTGAAACCGTGGGCAAAGTCCAGTATTTTCCCACTCTTCAGATGCTGGCTTATTGCGTCATTATATACTTGTGGTTGAACCATGTCGGGAATTAGCATCATTATTATATCAGCTTTTTTCGCGGCTTCTGAGAACGTGAAGACTTCGAAGCCATCTTTCTCAGCTCTCCTCCATGAATCTCCTTCTGGTCTTAACCCTATTATAACGTCAAGTCCCGAATCTCTTAGGTTATTAGCTTGGGCATATCCCTGGCTTCCATAACCCATAACGGCGATTTTCTTGCCTTTAATCGGCTCGATTGAGGCATCCTTATCAAAATAGACCCTTACCAATTTAATTTCTACTCCATTTTTATAGATCTCATTCCCCTCGGAAGGGCAGTTATCCCAGTGCGCGCAATCTCTTTGACACCGAAAGGCTTCATAAGCTCTATGAAGGCATTTATCTTGTCAGAGTCGCCCGTTACTTCGATAATGAGGGATTCGTGGGCAACGTCAACAACGTGACCCTTAAATATCTCCGTATAGTTTATAATGTCGGACCTAGCCTGAGCGTCAGGGGTGCTGACTTTTATTAGGGCCAGTTCTCTAGTTACCGTATGCGCTGGATTCAGTATGCTAACTTTCACAACATCTATGATCTTCTTAAGCTGCTTAACTACCTGCTCCACAGTCCTCTCGTCCCCCTTAATCGTTATCGTCATTCTTGCAAGATCTTCTTGCTCTGCAACGCCGACTGATATGCTCTCTATGTTGAACCCTCTTCTCCTGAACATGTTTGAGACGCTGTGCAGAACACCAGGCTTATGTTCAACTATCGCTGAGATTATGTGTAATTTTTCATCTTGGCTCATTCTTCTAGCCTACCATAAACTTATCTAGTTCTCCTCCAGGAGGAACCATGGGAAAGACGTTTTCTTCTGAGGAAATCGGCACATCAATAACGGTTGTAACTTCACTCTTTAAGCTTTTCATGACCGCTTCTTTGAGCTCTTCAACGGAGCCAACCTTAACGCCTTGAGCCCCATAAGCTTCAGCCAGCTTAACGAAGTCTGGGACCTTACCCAAATTGACTGCTGAGTACCGTCTGTTATAAAAAAGTCTTTGCCATTGAGCGACCATTCCGAGTACAGAATTATTCAGAACAATGACTGTTACCGGGATTCCCCATACTACAGAGGAGGCAAGGTCCTGTTCGGTCATTATGAAGCTTCCGTCACCTGCGATGTCAATAACTGGTTGATCGGGACACGCTGTCTTAGCTCCAAGCGCTGCCGGAAAACCGAAGCCCATGGTTCCAAGGCCACCAGAACTAATAAATGTTCGGGGCTTATAGACCTTCATGTATAGCGCTGCCCACATCTGATTTTGCCCAACTTCAGTAGTTATTATGGCGTTTTCTGGAAGTATCTTTCGAAGCTCTGAAAGGAGACGGGGTGGGCTCAACCCCTCCTTTGAATTCACAATACCCTCTTGCTGATCTTTAAATTCTTTGATTTTTCTCATCCACTCTGTTCTTTCTTTCCTCTGCAGGATTTGAACTAGATTGGCGTATATGCTTTTGAGTGCTTTCTTTGCATCTGCGACGATTGGTATGTGTGGTCTTATGTTTTTCCCGATCTCAGATGTGTCAATATCAATGTGTATTATTTTTGCATCTACACAGAACTTCTTAACCGAGCCTGTTGTCCTGTCGGCGAATCTTGTTCCGACTGCTAACAGTACATCCGCCTCCTGTATTATCTTGTTCGCCGCAATTGTTCCATGCATTCCCACCATACCCAAGGACAACGGATGATTTTCAGGTATGGATCCCTTTCCGAGCAATGTTGTTGCCACCGGCGCTAGAAGCAGCTCGGCCACTGATAGTAGTTCAGAACAAGCATTGGACGCTATTACTCCGCCTCCTGCAAGTATTACGGGCTTCTCAGCGTTCATCAACAAATCCACGGCCTTCTTCACTTGCAGTGGATGCGGATCATGATTTAGGCGATAACCTCTAAGATCAATTCTAACATCAAAATTCATTTCAGCTTCTTCTGTCTGGGTGTCCCTTGGGATGTCAATTAGTACTGGCCCACACCTTCCAGTGGAAGCAATATGGAAGGCTGTCTTAACTATCTTCGGAATCTGAGAAGCCGCGGTTATTTGGAAGTTACACTTTGTTATTGGTGTTGTAATTCCGATGATATCTGTCTCTTGAAAGGCATCTTTTCCAATAAAGGCTTTTGGAACTTGTCCCGTAAATGCTACGATTGGCGAAGAGTCCATATATGCATTAGCGATTCCTGTTACAAGGTTTGTTGCTCCAGGACCAGAAGTCGCCATGCAAACTCCTACTCGTCCACTAGCTCTTGCATACCCATCTGCTGCGTGAGCTGCGCATTGCTCATGTCTCATGAGTATATGCCGTATTGATGCCTCGTAAAGTTCATCGTAGACTGGAAGTATAGCTCCTCCTGGGATCCCGAAGATTACTTCGACCTTCTCTCTCTTGAGAGATTCAATCAGCGCCTTAGCTCCAGTCATCTTTACCATTAGTAGAAACCCCTCCAATGCAGATGATGGATGATGCTAAGGTCCAATCAGACCATTCGAAGCGGGATGGGACTTCAACAGATACTGGAACAAGCTTGTTATCATAAGCTATAAAATTTTTAGGAGATCGATGTGTGTCTCTGGAGGTAATAATCCCTCCGTACCCGTGTATCCCTCACTTTATGCCCTCCGAAGGAATGAAGCAACCACTAATATCAAATGGTTGAATATAAGCTTTTTGAATCAGATTGTGTTTTAATCTTGGAGCGCATCAGTTTAGAGATCTTCAAGACTAGCGTGATCTTGCTGTTTTTTCGTGATTTGTTATAAGTACGTTCATCCCACTAATCATGGCTTCAACGCTTGCCATGACGATATCCCCGTGCGCACCCATCGCTGTCGCAACCCTGTCACCCTTCCTAAGTCTGACAATTACTTCAACCATGGCGTCTGTACCCCCTGTTATGGCTTTAACATGATACTCTTCTAAGCGTATCGGCTCAACAGCTGAAACCGCCTTCCTTATCGCGTTAATTGCAGCGTCTACGGGACCGATCCCTGTCGCAGCTTCTGTCAAGATCTTCCCGTTAAGGTTTAGTCTAACCGAAGCCGTGGGGGTAACGTGATCTCCAGTTACAACTGTCAATTCTTCTAGTTTTATCGCTCGGATTTTTGGAAGCCCCATTACTGTCTCCGCTATGGTCTGCAGGTCTGCGTCTGTAACTCTTTTGCCTTTGTCCCCAAGCTCTTTAACTCTGAGCATGATCTCTCTTAACTGCTCACCTGTCGGATTGATGCCCATCTCTTTCAGGGCAGCTTCGATTCCTCCTGAGCCCGCATGTTTTCCAACCGCGATTCTTCTTGTTCGCCCAACCAGCTGTGGCGGTATAGGTTCATACGTCGATGGTTCAGTCAATATGGCTTTTGCATGAATACCAGATTCATGGACAAACGCATTTTCACCTACAATCGCTTTATTCGGCTGGACTGGGATGCCTGTCAAACGTGAAACTAGCAATGAAAGATCATACAGTTTCTCAGTTATGATTCCTGTTTCCACGTTGTAGAGAAGCTTCAGTGATACTGCTATCTCTTCTAAAGCCGCATTCCCCGCCCTTTCCCCAAGACCATTGACAGTGACGTGAACCTCGTCCGCTCCGGCTCTTAGGGCAGCTATGGAGTTTGCAACGGCCATGCCGAAGTCATCATGGCAATGTACTCCTATTGGAACCTTCGGAAATGCCTTCCTAAGATCTGAATATAATTCATAAGCTCTTTCTGGAGTAAGGATTCCAACTGTATCACATGGGGTTACCCTATCTGCTCCTGCAGAGATACCTGTCTCTATTAGGCTCTTTAGGAAGTCAGGGTCGCTTCTGGTCGCATCTTCTGCGCCGAGCTCTACAATCAGGCCATGATTCTTAGCATACTGGACGCATTCCTCTGTAAGTTTAAGTATGTCGCTTCTTGTCTTCTTCAACTTATAATTAATGTGAAGATCTGATGATGGAACTACAAGGAAGACCGAGGTCGCATCGCATTTTAGGACGATGTCGATGTCATCTTTTACCGCTCTTGCAAAGCTACAGACTTCAGCCCTCATACCTTCCTTAGCTATTAGTCTGATCGCCTCTCTTTCACCCTCTGAGGACGCTGCAAAACCTGCTTCTATAATATCTACACCTAGCTCATCGAGCTTCTTTGCTATAAGAAGTTTCTTTTCAGGGGTCAGAGAGACTCCAGGTGTCTGTTCACCATCTCTTAGAGTGGTATCAAAAATTAAGATCCTTTCTGCGAAGTTACTCGATAAAGCGATACCCCATTTCAGTGAACCTCGGATCATTTACACATGAGCATGAGATATAAAAGCCTTTTGGTTCATAGGAGCAGATTCCATATCCTGACAATAAAAAGATTTAAGGGGCCATGGTTCAACAAGTTTGGGTGGCTAAAGGCTTGAGGAGCGATGCTGTTAAGTCTGGAATTGAGAGAGCACCTCATAGGGCCATATTGAAGTGCCTAGGCGTTACGGACGAGGATTTTGACAAGCCATTCATCGGTATCGCAAATAGCTATACAGAAATAGTTCCAGGCCATATGCATCTTGATAAGCTTGTTGAGTTCGTTAAGGCAGGAATCCGTGCAGCAGGCGGGGTTCCGTTCGAGTTCAACACGATAGCCATATGTGATGGTTTGGCAATGGGTCATGAGGGGATGCATTACTCGTTACCATCTAGGGAGTTGATAGCCGACTCCATTGAGGTTATGGTTCAGGCACACAGGTTTGATGGATTGGTGTTGCTGACAAACTGCGATAAGATTACGCCTGGAATGGTTATGGCTGCGGCTAGAATTGATATTCCTTCGATAGTCGTGACAGGAGGTCCTATGCTTTCAGGTATTTTTAAAGGAAGGAAGGTTGACGTTACTGCGGTATTTGAGGCCGTGGGAGCGGTTATATCTGGAAAGTTAAGCGCGGAGGATCTTAAAGAGATCGAGGAGAGAGCTTTTCCAGGATGCGGATCATGTAACGGAATGTACACGGCAAATACAATGGCATGCATCACAGAGTCGTTGGGTCTATCCCTTCCGAGATGCGCAACCTCATTGGCTGTCTCTTCACTAAAGGCCAGAATTGCTAAAAAAAGTGGTCAAAGGATAGTTGAAATGGTGAAGGAGGATTTGAGGCCTTCAAAAGTATTGACTCGAGAAGCCTTCGAGAATGCGATAACGGTTGACATGGCTCTCGGCGGTTCAACCAACGCCGTCTTACATCTTAAAGCTATAGCAGAAGAGTCGGGGGTCGACCTACCATTGAAGATCTTCGATGAAATCTCGAAAAAAACGCCTCACCTATGCGATATGCGTCCAAGCGGCCCCCATGATCTAGAAGAACTAGATGTGGCTGGTGGATTGCCAGCATTGATGAGCCGACTAAAAAATAAACTACACTTAAATGCTCTTACAGTAACTGGAAAAACAGTCGGCGAAAATATTAAGGGTGCAGTTGTTTACGACTCCGAGGTCATTAGACCGCTTGAGAAACCAATACATAAGGAAGGGGGAATAGCAGTGCTGACTGGGAATCTAGCGCCTGACGGCGCAGTAACAAAGGTGACTGCGATCTCGCCTAAGATGCTTGTATATCGTGGACCTGCAAGAGTCTTTAACTCCGAGGAGGAAGCGATGGCAGCAATACTTAACAGAGAGATTAATAGAGGAGAAGTTCTTGTTATACGATATGAGGGCCCAAAAGGTGGACCTGGAATGAGAGAGATGCTTTCGCCAACAGCCGCGATAGCGGGTATGGGCCTCAGCGAGTCCGTTGCTCTAATAACCGATGGTAGATTTTCAGGGGCAACTGTGGGACCATGCATCGGTCATGTGTCACCGGAAGCGGCTGTTGGCGGGCCCATAGCAGCTGTTAAGGACGGTGATATCATAGAGATTGATATTCCGCGAAGAAGATTAAGTGTCGATATTTCAGAGAGTGAGATAAATAAAAGACTTGCTGAATGGAAGCCTAGGCCGCCGAAAATCTCAAGAGGATACCTAGCTAGATACTGGTCAATGGTCCAATCAGCAGATAAGGGAGGAACATTTAAGCGGCCTCAATTAGGATGAGAATACGGGGAAATTGGTTTGAGGTTTGACTTAACTCTGGCCTTAGCTGATAGGCCTGGTCAACTTCTCAGGGCTTTGGAGCCAATTGCAAAAAATGGTGGAAACATCATCTCGATCGTTCATGAACGTGAAAGGCCCGCTGAAGGCTACGTGCCAGTAAGCCTGGTAGTTGATTTTCCTTCCAAGGAAAAATTGATGGCGGCGCTAAGCGACTTGAAGGCTATTGGTGTGACAATAATCAAGTCTGAAGAGGTTGTTGACACAAAGAGGCTCACGGTTATCTTGGTTGGAAAGATTGACATTAAAAGATTTATTGATAGCCGCATAAATGGTGTAAGGATTGCAGGCTTTGAAGCCTCAGCCCCAGCATCAGAAGATTCAAGCTTCAAAATCGACCTAGAAGTCCCCTCATCAATTCTAGATAATGTTATGATCGAATTGAAGCGTCTCGCGAAAGAAGAAAATGCATTATTGATAACACCTATCCTCTAAGGCGGTGGGGAACTTGAACACCATCATCATCGGCTACGGCTTTATCGGTAAAGAACTTGTAAAAGCTATATATGATAAGATCGAGGTAATCAGGGGGCTAGATAGAAATTTTAGGATTGTAGGTGTTTCTACGAGCAGAGGTTATGTCTTCGATGAGAAAGGTTTGGATATAAAAAAACTATGCGGTTTGAAAGATATTTCAGAGTATGGAGACAATTACAGGCCTGGAAGATCATCAATCGAATTGATCGAAAGAAGCAATGCAGGCTTAATGGTTGAGGCAACCCCAACCAACATAAAAGATGGGGAACCAGCAGTCACATTCATTAGGTGCGCGCTAAAAAAGGGTATAAGTGTTGTGACCCCAAATAAGGGTCCACTTGTTGTCGCATTTAAAGAACTTGAAGCCCTAGCCGCAAAGAATGATTGCGAGTTTCTCTATGAGGCAACAGTAGCTGGCGCAATTCCGATCTTCTCCCTTGTCAGGGAATGCTTGGCAGGAGACGGGGTAATCAGAATCTCCGGCATACTCAACGGGACAACTAATTATATTCTTTCTAAGATGCACTTTGAGGAGACAAGCTTCTCACTGGCACTTAAAGAAGCGCAAGAAAGGGGCATAACAGAAAGGGATCCTTCATATGACATTGACGGTATAGACGCCGCATGTAAGGTAGTTATTCTTGCAAATGCTTTAATGAATAAAGAAGCTAGATTTGAGGATGTGGAGAGAGTTGGGATTAGAGGAATTACACAGGAAGCCATAGCATTGGCCAAGAAATCGAATTTCGCGATCAAGCTTGTCGGCACAATCGAAAAAAACCTTGAAGTTGCGCCGAAACTAGTCCCTATAAACCATCCCTTATGTGTTCATGGAACGCTAAACGCTGTTCATATCGAAACAGACTTGGCCAGAGAAATAACACTAATAGGGCACGGGGCTGGAAAAGAAACCGTCTCAGCAGTCCTTAACGATATCCTCACCGTATTGAGGAGGAGAGGAGGCAATATTTAGGCCACTATTAGCGGAGATTCAACCCTCTCCGAAGTCATAACTTGGACGATAGTATCAATCGAGGCTTCTAACTCTACTGGAGCTGGACATTGTTTCATAACTATGTCAGGATCCTTTAACCCGTGACCAGTTAGGATGCACACGACTCTTTCATCCCTTTCAATCAATCTCCTATCTGCAAGTTTACTCAGTCCGGCAATAGATGCTGCGCTTGCAGGCTCGACGAATAAGCCCTCAGTCTTTGCAAGAGTGGCTTGAGCTTCCAGTATTTCTTCATCTGATACGGTTTCAATAATTCCTTTCGACTCTATTATGGCTTTAACCGCTTTTTTCCAGTTAACCGGTGCCCCAATTCTTATAGCCGTGGCAACTGTCTCCGGATTCTCTATAAACCTAACATAATCTAATCCTTCCCTCATAGATCTGGCGATAGGCGCGGCGCCTTCCGCTTGAATTCCAATCATGGATGGAAGATCCTCAGCCAATCCTAGATGATAAAGCTCCTTGAAACCTTTCCATATCGCGCTTATGTTCCCCGCATTTCCAACGGGAACTATCACTTTATCCGGAACCTCATAAGCGAGTTGCTCCCAAATCTCAAAGGCGATGGTTTTCTGACCCTCAAGCCTAAATGGATTCAAAGAGTTCAGTAAGTATATGGGATGAGAGATGCAAATTTTCCTTATGACCGCCAGTGCTTCATCGAAATTCCCCTTTATCCTGATTACCCTCGCACCGTGAATCAGAGCCTGGGCCAATTTTCCGAACGCAACTTTACCGGATGGTATAAGAATAAGACACTCAAGCCCTGCTTTGGCGGCATATGCGGCAAGTGACGCAGAAGTATTGCCAGTAGATGCGCAGGCAACTTTTTTCATCCCAAGTTCCAGTGCCTTGGTAACACCGACCGTCATGCCCCTATCCTTGAATGACCCTGTTGGATTCTCACCTTCATTCTTCGCGTATACCCATCTTAAGCCAAGTTTCCCCGAGAGGCGATGACATCGATTCAGGCTTGTCCCACCTTCACCAAGGCTTACAATCAGCGCGGAATTATCTATAGGGAGAAGCTCGCGGTAACGCCAGACATTGAAGGCTCTCTTCATCCAGACTTCTTCAAGGTGGTTAGCGATGGATGAAAAATCGAATTCAACTGAAAGTAGACCGTCACATCTCATACACGTATAAACAATAAGCCTGCCATCGTATTCGGCTCCACAGTCTATGCATCTGAGAATATAATGGTTGTTATGCAAAGTTGCAACTCCATTTCGAATAGGATGTGGATGTTTTATTCTTCAAAGAAGATTTAAAAATATTGCCGCCTATGCATCCCTGAGTGGTGAAGGCGACGATAATGATTTTCGGGTATTTATACAAAGATATCCTTTGCTTTCAAAATTTTTGTCGGTTAAACTCCGAATTCAACAATTTAGACTTAAATGCAACGATTTTTCTACTTTCAAGATGTTGGGAACGGGAAAACTCCTATGAGTAAAAAAAAGGATAGAAGACCGTTGAATACTCTTGAATGCACGAACTGCGGCAACTTATCGGAATCTGACCGTCCAATTTACTTGTGCCCCAAGTGCGGCGGTCTACTCCAATACAAAGTAATTGACCCCGCGAATATCGATATGCTGAGATTCTGCGGCGAGTTTACCTTCTGGAGATATCGAAGTTTTCTGCCGAGTGTGGTGTTCACGGCAACTATGCAAGAGGGAGGGACCCCACTTTACAAGGCAAAACGGCTCTCAACAAAGATCGGTCTGCATAACCTTTACTTCAAAGATGAGACGAGAAATCCAACCTGTTCATTCCGAGACAGATGCGCAGCTCTCATAATTTCAAATGTTATAGATCTGGGGCTCGCATCCATCGTATGTGCAACTAACGGCAATATGGGCGCATCATTATCAGCTTACTCTGCAAGGTACGGAATTAGTTGCCATCTTATAGTCCCTAAAATTGTAGATATTGGGAAGATGGCGCAGATGATTGTATACGATGCAGATATAGAGGAATGCGGTGAGACTGTTGATGATGCAATTCTCAAAGCTGAGAAGATGGCTGTAGAAAATAGCTGGTATCAAGCAACCCCTGAGCTGAACCCGCTAGTCATTGAGGCCCAAAAGACAATAGCCTTTGAGATATTCGAGCAGGTGGGCGTTCCAGACTGGATCGTAATATCCATGGGAAGCGGGGGAACCCTCTATTCAATTTGGAAGGGATTTTTGGAGCTTCTAGAGATTGGCTTAATAGATAATCTGCCAAGGATCTTGGGAGTCCAATCGGATGGATGTTCACCAATAGTAGATGCCTATTATAGGATAGATAGAGAAAGAAGAAAGCCGCGGACCCACGCTATTGCAATATTTGTGCGAAAACCGATCTTTAAAGATTTAGCAATCAAAGCGATTCGAGAATCACAAGGCTCGGCAATTACTGTAAAGGACGAAGAAATATTCTCGGCAGAGCAGGAAATTGCAAGGCTTGAAGGACTATTTGCCGAACCTGCAAGCTCAGGAACCGTCGCCGCGATTAAGAAGATTGTACATGCATCTCTCATTGAACGAGATGAAAAAGTAGTTTGTGTTATAGGCGGAAGCGGATTGAAAGCTACAGACGTGTTGCAGGCCCTTTCTAGGAGACGCAAGACTGCGCTTGTTGGAGCAGATCTTAGTACGAAAGAGAAGATTCTTCGCATACTGGAGAAGGGCGATGCATATGGATATCAGATTTGGAAGGAGCTTGGCAGGACATTGACCAGATCAGCAGTATATCAGCATTTAGATGATCTCAGTAAACGCGGGTTGACCCATGTGTCCATTAGTGAGGGACGAAAGTATTTTGGAATAACAGAGAAGGGGAAAAGAATTCTTAAAGCCATTGAGGATGTTAAAGCGATACTATAGCATACAAGTGGAGTTGGTTTCTTAAAACTTGTATTCTCTAGCCTCTAGCAATATTTTTATACCGGAGATAGTAAAGTTATAACTTGACTACGGAAGATGGTTCAACGATATGCATAAAAAGCTTTCTGCTACCATCATCTCCATAGCTACGATATCAACATCCCTTGTCCTAGTCGCGACCGTAGTATTTTCTATAAGTGTACCCGCAACTCAGGGGTTTTTCAATATAGGCGAGTCAATGATATTTCTAACTTCTTTACTGTTCGGCCCAAAAGTAGGAGCCTTTGCGGGCGGGGTGGGATCGATGCTAGCAGATTTATTTCTTGGTTATCCCCATTATGCCCCCGGCACTCTTATCATTAAAGCGGCTGAGGGTTTTGTGGTCGGCATCATAAAAAAGAATAATCCTAAATTCAGATCTATTATTTATTGGAAGATTTTTACCCTCATTTTCGGCCTAGTAGCTGGAGGCCTCCTTACATTGATAGGAACTATGTACTATAGCGGCCACATGGACATATCTTTAGGGAATACAAGCTTTTCATTGTTTGTACCTCAAGAGTTCTGGATCTTTCTAGGCACCATTCTCACACTATCAATAGCTACTGTCGGATTTAAGACTGAACCTGAATTCGGGTGGACTGTGTTCTCAGTTTTGTGCGGCGGGTTTGTGATGGTTTCAGGTTATTTCATTTATCAGACATTCTTTATCGGGTGGCTCTTTGGCGTACAAGTTTGGGGACTAGCAGAAATACCCATTAATATTGGTCAGATGATAGTCGGCGCAACAATCGCTCTTCCCGCAGCAAGGATCATTGGGCGAGCGTTTCCTCAAAACTAAATGTGAGCCCCAAACATTTTTTGATCAGTAAATGTTCATTCTCCTACTAGTGTCTACCTGTTTTCAACACTACTTTTCCTTCTCCATGTAGTGGAAGCCCAAATAAACATTGATAGGTTATATTAAAAGTTCAGCGCAGATTAAAGATAATATAAAGGACAGCTTACAGTTAGAAGATTTTAAAGATGGTGGGTGGTTTGAAAGCTATAATAGGAACAGACTTTCACGGGGACCAGAGCTCCTTCAAAAGTTTCGCTAATGTGGCTGAAAAAGAAGATGTTGATGTCATAATTGTCTGCGGCGACATTACAAATTTTGGCACCCCAGAAGATGCGAAGCAGCTTATGGCAACCGTTACAGTCATAAATCGACTAGTTCTGTTTGTTCCAGGAAATTGCGATCCACCGTCATTGACAGAATTGAAGATGGATGGTGCTTATTGTATACATGGCACATCTTTTGAGTTTCAAGGCTTCAATTTCATAGGTTTAGGTGGAAGCCCAAAGACCCCGTTTGGAACCCCTTTGGAGATGACTGAGGAAGAGATTAGCCGCGTCTTGGATGCTGCTGTAGGCTCTATCATTAATGTTAATCCGATTGTCCTAGTATCTCACTCTCCACCATTTAACACGAGATTGGACAGAACTTCACTAGGCATTCATGTTGGCAGCCTAAGCATTAGAAGGTTCATAGAGGAAAAAAGGCCTTTGGCGGTCTTCTGCGGGCACATCCATGAGGCGAGGGGAAAAGATCAGATTGATGGAACAGTTCTGGTTAATCCTGGACCAGCAAGACATGGTAGCTTTGTCTTGGCAAGATTAAATAATAATGATGTCTCATTGGAATTCAGCCCACGTGCGCTTAGGGGCAATATTTAAAAAGGGTTGATGAGTTTAAGACTTAACTTCAACGGGTGGAAAATCTGATGCCGTTTAAGAAAGGCGATTTCGTTCTCGTCGACTACATTGGAAGAATCTCGGAAACTAAAGAGGTCTTTGATACTACACTCGAAGAAGTGGCGAGGAATAGCGGAATATATAGAGAAGGGGGGATTTATGAGCCAGTATTGGTGGTTTTAGGTGAAGGCTGGCTACTTAAGGCGCTTGAAGATAGCGTTATGAACCTCGATATTGGAAAGACGGAGACCGTTGAGATTCCGCCAGAGAAAGCCTTTGGAAATCGTGACGCGGAGAAAGTGAAATTATATCCATTAAGAAAATTGACGGCGAAGGGGGTGACGCCGCAGGTCGGCATGCGCGTTGAAGTCGATGGACGCCTTGCAACAGTTAGAACCATTGGGTCCGGCAGGGTTCTACTCGATTTTAATCCACCTCTTGCTGGAAAAACTCTGATCTACGAAGTTACTGTTAGAAAGCTATTAGAAGCGACGGAAGAGAAGATGCTGGCCTTGATTCATAGAAGAATACCTCAGATTAGCATTGAAAAGTTCTCTTTAGAGGTCAGCGGAGATGAGGTTAAGATCAATATTCCAGAAGAGGCATTTTATCTTGATGGCTTACAGATATCAAAGAGGGGCATATTCTCCGATTTTCAAAAGTTTTTTCCTGAAATAAGAACTGTAACTTTCATTGAGAGCTTCACAAGGGTGGAGAAGGCAGGAGGAGAGCCTTCTTCAACGCAAGACCAGAAGGGCAGTGCAAGCTCTCCATAACGGAGATAATCTCGCACCTGTCCCCATCACTTAGCCCTACTGGATTACAGAGCTCATGGTTCTCGCACATAATCCCGGTACAATCAGGACGTTTAAATTCAATTATAGCCGAGCGAATCGCGTACTTTGCCAGTATTGCTGCGGGGCGCTCAGCAGCGGCTACCTCAACAACCTGCATATCCGCGTCAGTCAGAGGGCAGTGAAGGATCTTATTTCGCATGTTAACAATTCTGTATATACGTCCAGGCTTAATGCTGCCAATACACACCTTTCTGTATTCGCATCCACTACATTTTACGCTTGGCCCTTGAAATAGGAACTCCAAACCAATTCTGGCTTGCGACCTGCTGATTAAGGTGATAATCAGCTTGCATTCTCGCCCTTTTATGCTCATCAATCTATCACGCCAGTTTCTCTGGCAAGATTATAAGCGGTCTCGCGGGTAAGTGGTTTCTCATTCAGAATCGTGTATCTTTCAGGTCGAATATTGCGGGCTAAAACCAGCGCCTCAACTATATAACTAGGATCGATTCCGATCTCCCTTGCATTTATTGGCGCCCCAACCTCCCGCAATGTATCTCTTATTGATTCCCAGTCTAATCCGTGTAGGCGAGCCATCAATATTGCTCCCAAACCACACTGCTCTCCATGCAAAGCGGGCTTGGGCGTTATGAGGTCTAACGCATGGCTGAAAAGGTGTTCCGAGCCACTGCAAGGTTTACTTGTTCCACCAATACACATTGCGACGCCGCAGCTGACCAAAGCCTCAAGTAAGACTCTTAAACCAGACTCGGAGCCAGGCTTTATAGATCCAGCATGCCTAACGACATGCTGAGCGCTTAGTAATGCGAGACTGGCAGCGTATTCGGCGTAATACTCGCCTTTTCTTTCATGTGCAAGCTTCCAGTCTCTTGTAGAAGTGAATTTTGCAAGAACGTCACCACAGCCACTTGCTATGAGACGATATGGAACGCTAATTATCACGTCAGTATCAACTATAACCGCGATTGGAGAGCGCGCTGTCATTGAGTATGGTCTATCTAAGCCCTTCACCGATGCAAAGGGACTGGCCATTCCATCATGTGAAGCGGTTGTTGGAATACTTATAAAGGGAATACCCAGATTAGCAGCACTTAATTTTGCAACATCAATTTTCGCGCCTCCGCCTATGCCTAATACGGCCTGAGGCTTCGTCTCCCCTATCTTTTCTTCAACCAGTCTTACATCCAAAAGCGTTGGTGGGTTAGCAGAGACAATATAATGGTTAACCTCGATACCTTCATCTTCCAGTATGCCAATGACCTTTTGTCCCGCTAGCCTCATGGTTCTGGTACCAGTTACAACGAAAACTTTCTTTGAGAAGCCTAATTTCAGGCAGACATCTCCAACCTGCACTAAGGTGCCTTTTCCAATCACAACATGCCTTGGAAGCTCCATCCAGTGAATGTTCGATTCCAAATGGTTCATCTCGTTAGTGATGAGTAAAGACTATTGCAAGTTCAGATTTAAGTATTCCATCTATCTTATTGAGCGAACTTTCAAAAGCCTTAAATGTAACCTCTCGTTATTCTACTTGCTAATCTTATGAGAGAGAACAGGAAAATAGCAGCGACACAATTCTAAGAGGACCTTCAAAGGATGCATAAGATCATTCGAAATCCGTGGCATGGTGTGAAACATAAAGGATACATTGTACCTGACGTGTTATTGTCTACCTCAGTTCTCAGGTAGCCATACAGGTCGATAAGGCGATTGTAAACTTTGGAGTTTGATGGAATTGACATCAAATGAGAAGAGCAAAATCGAGATAAGACAAACAATATTCGAGCATATACCTAAGGAAGCGGAGATCACCCGGATCGAATTCGAGGGGCCAGCTCTGGCCATCTACACCAAGAAACCAGAGATAAGAGTTACAAATAGTCGCATAATAACCGACATCGTAGACCTGATAAAGAAGAGGATCGTCATCCGTTCTGATCCATCCGTCAGAGTTCGGGAGGCGGAGGCCCAGAGGATCATCACGGAAATCATTCCAAAGGAGGCTGAAATAACAAACATCCTTTTCGACCCAACGCTTGGCGAAGTGATCATTGAAGCAAAAAAACCAGGTCTTGCTATTGGGAAGGACGGCGCGATTCTCCAGGAAATTGTCGTAAAAACTAGGTGGATTCCAAGAATCCTAAGAAGCCCGCCTAAACTTTCAAAGATAATGGCGCATGTTAGGCATTTGTTATACTCAGGCAGCAGAGAAAGAGAGAGAATTCTACGTAATGTAGGCGAGAGAATATTTAGACCACTAGTTTATGAAGTTGGCGATGCGAGAATAACTTTGCTTGGGGGAGCACAAGAGGTTGGCAGGTCATGTGTTTTAGTGCAAACAAGAGAGAGCAACGTTATGATTGATTGTGGTATAAATCCAGGTTCGACGAGGCCCTTCGAGTCTTTTCCACGTTTGGATGCACCGCAGTTCGATCTGGATTCCTTAGACGCCGTTATTATAAGTCATGCTCATTTAGATCATTGCGGCTTCTTACCGTTCTTGTATAAATACGGTTATGATGGGCCTACATACTGCTCTGTTCCAAATTTGAGTCTCATGACGTTGCTCCAGCTTGATTATCTGGACGTACTGACCAAGCAGGGATTGGCTCTCCCCTATGACCAGAAAGACGTACGTGAAATGATATTGCACACCATTCCGCTTCGATTCGGCGTTGTGACGGATATTGCTCCAGACATCAGGTTGACGCTGCATAATGCAGGTCATATTTTAGGTTCTTCGATTGTTCACCTGCATATTGGTGAGGGCTATCATAATATCGTCTATACGGGTGACTTCAAATATGGGAAGACGATGCTATTGGAGGCCGCTGCTGTAAATTTTCCAAGGGTTGAGACAATAATTACGGAGGCAACGTATAGCGCCACAGGGGATGTGATGCCCTCCAGAGAAGAAGCAGAGAAGACGCTGGTTTCGATTATAAATGAGACGTTAAGCGCTGGCGGAAAGGTTATGATCCCTGTGCCTGCTGTGGGAAGAGCCCAGGAGATTATGTTAATCCTCGATGAGTATATGAAGAGGGGGGAGCTGAAAGAGGCGCCTGTCTTCATTGAGGGGATGATATCTGAAGCTACGGCGATTCATACCGCGCATCCAGAGTACCTTTCAAGGGAAGTTAGAAACAAAATATTAAATGAGGATGTTAACCCCTTCGAGTCTGATTACTTTACAGTTGTTGAGCATCCAAGTGCAAGGCAGGAGATAATAGAAGGTGAACCGAGCATAATCGTAGCTACAGCAGGGATGCTTGAGGGTGGACCAATAATAGACTATTTCCAGAATTTGGCGCAGGACAAGAAGAACACATTAGTCTTTGTAAGCTACCAGATCGAAGGGACACTGGGCAGAAGAGTGCAGAAAGGCGCATCTGAAGTTTCAATACTTAATTCTGAGGGGAAAATTAAGGTGATAAAGTGCAACCTCAACGTTAAAACTGTAGATGGATTTTCAGGTCACTCTGATAGGAGGCAAATTATAAGTTATATACGCCGTATCTCTCCTAACGCTGAAAATATCATTGTTTGTCATGGTGAAAAAACAAAGTGCATAGGTCTAGCCAACTATTTCGCAGAGAAATACAAAATCAATTCAAGAGCGCCGAGCATGCTAGAAACCCTTAGGCTCAGATAGATTTCTTAATACGGGCTTCTCTCGCAATTTTCCATATGTCATCGCCGACATAATGAAGCGTCTTGAGCACCCTGCCCCTCCGGAGTTTCCTCAAAGCCTCAGCATTTACTAAAGATTTTGACACGGCAATTGGCATCTTGTTCCTTTCATCGACAACCAAAACTAGCTCGTTCTCTTCGAAATCTTCATTAACTATTCTTACGCCAGGGGCCATCACATCAGCCCCATTACATATGTGAGGTATTGCGCCCATATCCACATAAACTACCGGAAGCGATGTAAGATAATCCTTGAAAAATAGTGTTGGAAAAACTTCTTCTTCGACGCTTGCCACGAGTGGGGCACCGTTTATAATATAGACTCGGCTCTTCGAAGTTTCGAAGACTTCCACATTGGGTTTTGAGCCGAATAACCGCACCGTGTCAATTCCAAGTCTTCTTGAAAGAGTCTGCATTAAACTCCTTACGTCTCTTTTCTCGAGGTAAAAACGGCGAAAACTCTCAGACATCACTTCTTAGTTGGTTAGCAATAAATATAAATCTGCGGATTCTATTATGGGAAAGCAGTGTTTAACCAAGGGGAAAACTGAGGAAAATGGCGCTACAAATACTCGAGGAAAGTCTTGGAAAAACCGTCCTAATCAGGCTTAGGGGAGGAAAGAGCATAAGGGGGAAACTTAAGGGTTTTGATCAGCATTTGAACCTTGTACTTGAAAAAGCAGAGGATGTTACGGATATGGAGAGTGTACAGGAGCTCGGGTTAATTATAGTAAGAGGAGATAATGTCGTCATGATATCGCCGCCTCCCAGATGAGGTGTAAATATTGGGGAAAGGAACACCCTCTTTTGGGAAAAGAATGGGAAAGACGGTTCACATACGTTGCAGAAGATGCGGAAGAAGATCTTATCATGTTTCAAAAAAGAGGTGCGCCGCCTGCGGGTTCGGTGAGTCTCCAAGAATTAGACGCTATTCTTGGCAGACGAAAAAGTTGACGAGACAAAGAATAATTTGATGTTCTCAGGTCTCACACCGGCATTACTGCCTCGAAATTACATGCTTCCGACCAGATTTTCAATCAATATCTATATGAAGACTTCTAGGCGTTAAAGATAAGCATACATGATCATTAAAGAAGCATTTAAATAATACCGCTTTAAAAGATAACGAAAGCCGCGGGGCCATAGCATGGTGAAAAAAGCAAGGATAAAACTGACCAGCACCGACTACCGAAAACTCGATGATATATGTAGAGAGCTTAAGACAATAGCGGAGAAGAGCGGGGTCAAAGCGAACGGCCCTGTTCATCTCCCCACAAAAAGGTTGAAGGTTCCCGTGATGAAATCTCCCTGCGGCGAGGGCTCAAAGACTTGGGATAAATGGGAACTTAGAATTCACAAGAGACTCATAGATGTTGAGGCTGAAGAAAGAGTTATGAGACGGATAATGAGGATGAGGGTTCCGGAAGAAGTTTTTATCAGCATAGAACTGATTTAGAGTCATTTCATTTTTCTCAAAAATAATGACGACTGAATTCATATTTCACTCATTATAGGATGATCTTCACGATCGCCAGAAATAAGAAGAGAGATGCTAGAAAAATTGACAGCCAAGCCTTTACATTCCAATGGTAGATCTTGGCACCATCCATCATACCGAAGGGCAAAATATTTAGCAGAGCAAGCCATGCTCCGAGGAACGCGCCATTAAGAAGCGTAACCGCCAAATAATGATCTACAATATAGAAGTGCATAATAAGCAATGTATAGGAGATCATGATTGTTGTGAAGGGACCGGCGAGAGAAACAAGGCCTACTATTCTTCTTGTGGCCGCTCCGATCATCACGACTGCGCCGGGCGAAATGAACTTTATTGGTATCGGCAGGATTGATATGATTGATAATAGCGTGCCTATACGATCCAGTCTGAACTCAGCCCACAATCCAAAGTATTTCGCGGTGATCTTATGCGCGAGCTCATGTGAAATAAACAAGAACGCGAATAATGAAACTGGAGCGACCAGTCTATCTAGGTTATAAAAGAGAGTTTCGGCCCATTTCGAGGCGTTTACAAAAAGGGAAAGCCCTACGGCCATGACAATTATGGTTCCTAATAAAATATGAACAAGTTCAGTCGTGCTCGTCAGTCTTGGTCTCAAGAATTTGAAGGGGGTTAGAGAAGATACCTCTATTTCGCGAAAGCCCTGTTCGCCTCTACTTGGGGGTTTCTCTAACGATAATTTACGTGATCTCACCCTAGATATTTCGGGACATGAATGCATCTCCGGTAACCTGTGGTCAGGGCAGAAATATCCACTGCAGAATGGACACTTAAAGGGAATAGCAACCTCTTTACCGCAGAAGTCGCATCTCAATTAGCATCCAACCTGAATTTATTTTGCGTCTATCATGAGGACTATTATTTAAATAATAACTTAAAAGCCTAAATGGACATAATACCCTAAGTATCGTGAGGTAAAATTAAAATAAAAAGAAAAATGCAACGTTAACAGATCAGCCATGTTCGCAGCCGGGGTGGCCGAGTGGATTAAGGCGCAGGCCTTGAGAGAAAGATGCCAAAGATAGCCTGTGGCCCTTCGAGGGCCGCATGGGTTCGAATCCCATCCCCGGCGCCAGCAACTCCGCCGCCATATACTCTCCTTTTAAGTCTGAGATGCTCAGTATGAAGAGCGAAATCTATGATTAATGAGAGAGACTATTAGGGTATCAACGACGAGACTTCGATAAGTCGCCCACAGCCTGTAGCCTTGATACAGCCCATTCTCTGCTACATCAGATTTCAACTCAGCCGGAGAAGCCATTTGGTATTCGTCCGCTACGAACATTTTTTTAAGCATTAAAAGTAAGCGGTGCGAGTTGTGGTCTAAAGGATTTTCATACCGCTAGTTCATGTACATAATTTTTTTAATTCATTAATTATTGTTAATAGGAGAGTTAAATGGACCAGTATAAAGAATTTGTTTGCTCTTGGATAGATACTAATAAGGGCTCGATCATAAGGGTCAGCGACAAGATTTGGGAGCTCGCTGAGTTAGGACTAGCTGAGTTTAAATCATCAAGGATTCTGATCGAGCAGATGGAAAGACATGACTTCAAAGTTGATCAGGGGATTGCTGGGATGCCAACGGCCTTCTTGGCAGAGTGGGGAGAGGGTGAACCGATAATCGCCATATTAGGTGAGTATGATGCCTTGCCAGGTCTCTCCCAAGACAGAGTTCCAGTCAGGTCGCCCCTAGAGCCCGGAAAACCCGGTCACGGATGTGGCCACAATATTCATGGTGCAAGCGGTATGGCGGCTGCTATAGCGTTGAAGAATGCAATGGACGAGTTTGGTCTGAAAGGAATTATAAGGTTTTATGGTTGCCCGGCTGAGGAGAACTTCAGCGGCAAGGTATTCATGGTGAGGGACGGCTACTTCAAAGATGTGGACGTTGCTCTAAGTCATCACCCTTCTTCAATGAATGCAGTCAGTCTAAAAAGCAGCTTATGCGTAAGTTCGGTTAAATTTCATTTCTACGGTATGGCTGCACATGCAGCTGTCTCACCTGAGCAAGGTAGAAGCTCATTGGATGCGGTGGAGTTAATGAATATTGGAGTCAACTATCTTCGCGAACACATAATACAGGATGCTAGGATCCATTACATAATTCAAAGCGGCGGGGAGCAGCCAAACATTGTACCCGCATATGCACAGAGCTGGTATTACTTAAGGGCCCCAGAAATTGATCAACTAAAATTCATTTACAGCTGGGTCTTGGACATCGCTGAAGGGGCTGCAAAGATGACACGAACGCAATTAAGAGTGGAACCCCTAGGCGGACTATATAATTTAATTCCGAACAGGACCATAGCTGAAGTCATAGTCAAGAATATGAGGGAAATTGGTCTACCTCGTTACACAGACGAAGAAATGAGAATCGCCGAAGAAGTCGCTAAGTCAATAAGCAGAGAAGTGAAGATTGAAGAGCTGAAGAAGTCCGGCCGTCCAGGGTGGGATAGACTGGTTGACAAGATCATAGATGACGAAGTCCCAGATCCTTGGGGAGATGGAGAGTGGAGTCATGGAAGCACTGATGTCGGCGACGTGAGCTGGCAGGTACCAACAGTCGAGTTCAACACTGCTGCATGGGTTCTAGGAACACCAGCCCATTCTTGGCAAGCCGTAGCACAGAGCGGCACTAGTTTGGGGCATAAATCCCTGATATTCGCAGCCAAGGTAATGGCTACAACCGCCTTAGACTTATTAAGCGACAATCATCTACTTGAACAGGCACGAATGGAACACAGCAAGAGATTAGGATCAAGAAATTATGAGTCACCTTTGCCAGAGTATGCAAAGCCACCGCTGGACTTCTGGCAAAAACTATATAATAAGAAGAGTTGAGAAGGGGTTACCATTAACGCCTATATCAATAATTTTCGAGTTTCTCCACTACCCTGCCAACAACACATCGAATTTAAGTAATCAGCGTCCCCCATTGCCAGACCTTATAAACTATTTATGCAATAAGAGAAACCTTCGGATTGATCTGTCATATGTTCTCTCGATTTCCTGCGGGAAGAAGCAAGCCGGCAGCTCGCCATGAGTTCGATGATTTCTTATGCATTCACAGCATTTCCCCTTTATGTCGCATGGATAAGTGCAGATGCAATTCCGAAGGTTAACCTCTATATTTGGGCATTCCCTTCTGCCCATCTTTCTTCAATCCTCCCAAATCTTCTCTTCGCTTGGACCAAGATAACTTTTTGGGAAACTCCCGCCGCTTAATCTACTCTAAGAATATTGCTCCTACCCCCATTTTAAAATTACATCCAAGGATCAATAATAACTTTTAGAGCATTAGATCCTCTATCCTCGAGCATCTTAAAAGCCTCTTCAATCTTTTCTAGTGGAAACTTGTGCGTTATAAACTTCCTAACATTCACTTTTCTTGAAGCAATTAAGTCAATGGCCTCAAGATATTGCCGTCTATTGGATGCATTCGCGCCATGTATATGAAGTTCATTGTAATGAATAAGATTTGAATCAATCTGCACGTACGGATCATCTTTTGAGACACCTGCAAAGTAACTTATATCCGCATCTACAGCTGCCATTTCCAGAGCCATTTTTTGAACATCTTTATCTGATGTCGCGCATATGATTACATCCGCGCCTACCCCATCCGTCAACTCAAGCACTTTTTCCACCGGGTCTTCTTTGCTAGCGTCCACAAAGAAGTCAGCCTGCAGCCCAATTTTCTTAGCCAATATGAGACGCGGGGATGATCTGTTCACGAGGATTACCCTGGCTCCCAAATGCTTTGCATATTCTGTATGAAGCATGCCGATTATGCCTGCTCCTATTATGACGACTACAAAGTTTTTAGTGCGCTTTTTGAATGGATGCCAGCCATTAATTACGCAGGAGAGGGGCTCGACAATACACGCCTCGTCAAATGACACATGCTCAGGAATCTTTAGAACGCATCCTTGCCGAACAGCTTCTTTCGGCACTAGAAGGAATTGGGCAAAGCCTCCATTATACTGGTAGCCTATTGCCTTATACTTATTCCTACATCTATTCTCCTCACCATTTCTACACGCATCGCATTTTCCACAGCCTATCACCGTTTCTATCGCTACCTTTTCGCCTCTGAAATAACCGGACACACCATTTCCGACTTCTTCTATGACCCCAGAAATCTCGTGACCGGTGATTGGCACATCTATTCTTTTTTCGCCGCGAAATATGCGTAAGTCTGTTCCGCAGATTGCGCAAGACTTAACCTTTACCAGTATCTCCCCTTGCCCACATTTGGGATTATCAGTTTCTTGGATCTCAAAACGTTCTTTTCCGACAAGTACTGCTGCTTTCATACTGCCTCACAACGAAACTACATGCCAATATGGAGAAAAAGTTTTCTATTGGTTTAACATTCGTTTCAAGGCAGGAATCAAAGTTAAAAGATGCCTAAAAAATTTGATTGGATGAGGTTCGGAGGAGAAATGCTAGAATGGTCGTCGAGGTCATAATGCCAAAGATGGGCCAGACTATGGAAAAGGGTAAAATCGTTAAGTGGCTTAAGAAAGAGGGAGAAAGAGTTGAGAAGGGAGAACCTCTACTAGAGATAGAGACTGACAAGACAACAATAGAGGTTGAGGCGAGAGCTTCAGGCATACTTAAGAAGATATTGGCCAGAGAGGGAGAAGAGCTGCCAATAGCGACGACCATCGCCTATATAGGTGGAGAGGATGAGCCTCTACCTGAAGGTGTTGGGGGAATAACCAACTTAGCGACAGCCCAACTAACTGCAGAAGCTTTCAGAGAGCAGCCTAAAGTAGGGGATGAAGGGAGAATTAAGGTTTCTCCTCTCGCAAGGAAAATCGCGGAGGAAAAAGGTGTCGACTTAACAAATGTTAAGGGAACAGGTCCCGATGGAAGAATAACTAAGGAGGATGTCCTAGCATATTTGGCAAGCATGACTGCCCCGCCAGTTTCGATTGAAAAGGCGCCGGCGGCACCGTCGTCGGAATATCAATTATTGCCCATGTCAAGCATGCGTAAAGCAATCGCCAGGAAGATGACGGAAAGCAAAATGCATGTCCCACATTTCTATGTTAGTGTCGAGATAGATATGACCGAAGCCGCTAAGCTTAGAGACAATCTCATGCCAATGTTTGAAGCTAAAGCCGGAACCAGGTTATCCTTCACCCACATGATCATAAAAGCTGTGGCCATGGCTCTCAAAGAGTATCCGCAACTTAACTCCACGATTAATGGAGAAAACATAAAGATCTGGCGTGAAATAAACATAGGTATAGCCGTAAGCCTAGATGATGGACTATTGGTGCCAGTGTTAAGAGGAGCTGACAAGATGGATCTCTTTAAGATATCTCAAGAGGCTGATAGGCTTATTACGCGGGCAAGGGAGAAGAAATTACGAGAAGAAGAATTCTCAGGAGGAACATTCACCATATCAAACATGGGAACATTAGGAGTTGAGTCTTTCATCGCCATAATTAATATTCCCGAAACAGCGATCCTAGCTACGGGAAGGATCTCAGATAAACCAGTTGTTTTGAACGGTCAGATAGCGATAAGAAAAATAATGAACGCCACCTTATCCGTGGACCATCGGGTTGTCGATGGAGCAGTCGCTGCCAAATTCCTTAACAGAATAAAGCAGATTTTAGAGGCCCCGTATAATCTATTAATCCCTGGATAGAAGGTACGGTCTTTGAGCATAGATAAATAGAGCGTTGCACAGTGCCGACTGTTCATATTTTTTATTTTAACCTACTTCGATGAAGACACCCATTCGCCTCAAGAACTTCTCCAGCTCATCTTTTCGGGGCATAGCTGTTATTGCCCCTCTTCTCGTCACTATTAAAGCTCCAATAGCGTTCGCCACTGTAATGCACTCTTCCAATCTCCATCCCCTGCATAAACCTACAATGAGCCCCGCGTTCCAACCATCACCAGCCCCAGTTGTATCCACCACCCTAACTTTAAAAGCTGGAGCTGAAACCTCTTCGCCATCTTTGCTCATTATAAGCGATCCTCTTGAACCCATCTTTATTCCCGCTACTTCAACTCCAAATTCTAACACTTTTTTCGCCGCTTCATGAGGGTCATTTGTCCCAAACATAAATTCGGCCTCATCAATCGAAAATGCCGCTATATCACATGACCTAAGGATCTTCGTATACACTCTTCTAATCGATGAGATAGAGTCCCAGACATCAATTCTCAATGTCGGATCGAATGACACCTTTACACCAGCTCTTTTAGCATACTCCACAGCCTTTAAAACAGCTCTTCTAGACGGATTCCGAGACAGAGAAAAACCAGAAGTATGCAGAATCTTAGCCCCGGCAATATACTTCGGATCGATATCTTCCGGAGATAACATACTATCAGCCGTTCTACCAACCCATGGTTCCCTATAAAAAATGAAGCTTCGTTCACCTGTGAGAGGCTCATTCATAACAAAAGCGAGAGTTGTTCTTCTTCCCTTCTTTATCTTAACCTGCGACGTATCTACGCCATTACGCTGAAACTCTTTTATTATATAATCTCCAAACGGGTCCTCTCCAACAGCGGTTATTGCACCAGCAGATAAGTTGAGCTTGGACACCCCTACTATAGTGTTCATCGGAGCCCCGCCAAAGCATCTCTCGAAAATCGCTGCTTTTGTTAAGGGTCCAGGTTTTGCCGAGACTAAGTCTACTACACTCTCTCCAATTCCGATTACATCGACACTCATTTGGTTCCTCCACAAATTTCTCGGCAGGAATAGTTTTGCAGCATCATATAATACAATACTTGCATAATAATTTCAGTCTTTTTTAAGTGGAGACCGAAATGAGATTAAGCTGCCAAGGGTGATGGGATAACATAAGACAACAAAAATTTTGTCTAGGATGAAGCAAGAAGCATATGTGCTTCCTTAAGCATTCTTGGAACATCTAGGCTGTATGGACATTTCTCCACACATTTTCCACATTGGACACACGCATCCGCCTTCACCTCCATATGCCTGTACCTACCTCTAGCCCAGTCTCTTAATCCATAATTCTTGAAGTAAGCTAGTTGACGAAGGATTATTGGAATACGTATCTTCTGCGGGCAAGGTTGGCAGTATCCGCAACCGCGGCAAAAGCTCTTGCCAAGCGACTCCGCAGCTTTGACAAGTTCATTCCTCTCTTCTTCAGTCATCTTGGAGAAGGTTTCACCTACCCTAACGTTCTCTTCAACCTCGGATATGCTCATCATTCCGGGGATAGCTATGCTTACCGCGTCGTTTGATAATACAAACCTGAGTGCATTCTCCGCTGTAATTGGAATTTTTGAGTACGATCTTAGCTCGGGTGGAGGATTTGCTAGGATTCCGCCTGCAAGAGGCTTCATTGCGATTACGCCAACATCCAAACTCTTCGCTAGAGGCAGGATCTTTTCGTCAACAAGCTCATCATTCAAAATGTTATATGAGACCATTATTACCTCGAAGATGCCGGATCTTATTCCTCTTTCCATCGTCTCGTGAAAGCGGTGACAACTGAAGCCAATATGTCCTATCACACCATCTTTCTTGGCCTCTACAAGGGCTTCCATTGCCCCACCAGGACCCATAACCTTCTGATAGTCCGACTCGTATCTGAGGTTATGGCAAAGGTAAAGATCTATATAGTCTGTGCGTAATAGTTTAAGACTTTCATGAATATCTTTTCTCATATTTTCAGCAGTTGTTGCTGTACTCTTAGTTGAAATGTAAAACTCCTCTCTTCTTTCACTCACAGCCTCTCCAATCTTCTCTTCGCTGTCACCGTATGCTCTAGCCGTGTCGATAAAGTTGACCCCAAGGTCCAGAGCTCTATTCAATACCTTGCTACTTGTCGCTTTATCTATTAACGGCAGTTTGATGGCGCCGAAGCCTATTATTGAAACCTCAAGTCCAGTCCGCCCCAGCCTTCTCTTAATCATTCATCATCCTCGCCTTTCTGTGATGATTTAACCTTGAAAATCTTGTCTAAATAGTCATGAAAGAAGAACCATATTGCAAATACGCCCACCGCTAATCCCACTCCAATTGATAAGCCAAGCGTCAATGCACCCTTCACCTGATCGCTTAATGCGGTAATATCAATGAGCATTGCTGTTATAAGAAGCAAGACTATGAGCATTGCATAGCTTCTAAGGCGGGTTTCAACTTTTACACGACCAATCAGCAGGTCAAATATAGCGAAAATGATGATGGCAATTATCACTATACTTGCGACACGTACACCGTAATAGAGGGCATCGGCCACAATTTCCATATATCTTTGTTCTAAGAAGAGATTTGCAATACTCAGGAATGCTATCAATCCAAGACCTAGATCAGCTAAAAATATTATGACGTTCTCCAATGAGAAAGGGAGGGGGATAAACTGTTTCACTATTATTTCTAACCTTGCAACTCTCATCAACCTTTTTAAAAAGAGGTTCAATACTTTAACCACGACAAGCGTAAGTGATACCATAATTATGGCTATTAATATCTTCGGCAAAAGGCCAATAATTTCTGTTGAGATCTGCATGAATAATTTATTCAATATATCAAAGACCGTTTCCTCTTGCAACACCCAAAGCCTCTTTTTGAAAAAAGACGCGTCTCCATTGATAAATCTTGCTTATAATCCCTCAGCCAGCAAAGTTTTCAATGAATAACGATCCATAGAGAACGATATATAATGTAAAGTGTGGCTATTACTACTAAAAGGGATAGTATTCTAAATATTGTTAGCAGTGTTTCTCTCGAAAATTCAACACTCATTCTATATCCAGCCAAGCTCTGACTGTATAATAATTGCGAGTACGTTCTAGCGGCATCTTCTGGAACCACAGATACTTCTGGGATTAAGGACAGGGCAAGGATTGTAGCTGTCACCTTTATTAGCATAGTAATCAAGAATGCTAGCATAAAGTTTCCGTCAACCGCATATCCTAAGATGCTTGAGATTATTTGAGCTGAATTTCCAAGAATCGTAAGAAGAATACCTGATCTTACTGCCCCAAATATCTCTTTGTACCTTGCAAAGAGAAATATTCCCAAAAAGTTTGCACCGGCAAATGTAAAGGATGTGTAAGCGTTTATTGCTGGATGTAAAAGCGGCCATGGAGTAATCCATACAATTATAGGTCCAGCGGCATTTAGCGCGAGGCCTAAGCGGAGACTCCTAAAAGACTTATTTCTCCAAAACAGGGAGGCGATGATGCTAGAGAGAGTACCCATGAGGCTCATTGAGGCGGTCAGAAAATCGGGCGCATTCAAACAGTTCATAAGATATGGTGTCCAGATTATTCCCATAAAGTTACTTGAGGCTGTTAGTGTAACAAAAAAGAGCGAAGTCGAGAATAACTTCTCCGGTTGAGTGATGACTGGCGGAAAGTAATGTCTCTCAAGATCGGACAAACTCAGGAATAGAAGGAGAAATGTGGAAATAAACCCAATAGCGGAGCCAAGTGGAAAAATAAAATCGAATTCTCTTCCATCAGGAAGAAATGCAAGCAAAAAGACCCCGACCGCGTAACCCATTATGCTGGAAACACCATTAGCAGCCGACCTTTCAGCCGTTATCTTCCTAACATGATCCTCTGTTAATTCACTATATATTATAAAGGTTAGAAAGATGCTGACGAGAGATGAAAAGATCACGTGAAAGACATACAAGAGCGAGATGTGCAAAGTATTTCTGGCGAATGGCATTAGCAGCCACATCGCCCTTTCCAATGTATGAAAAGCCAGCAGCTTGACTTTCAATCTTTCCGGAACAAATCTTGGATTCTTGTAGATCGATATGCCCGTAATTAGGGACGCAACTGCTGAAAGAAACACTATAAACGATATCTCGTTAACCTTCTGTTGAACAGAGACCAAATATACAACGAATAGACCTTTTGTAAGGGATGTATAAAAGCCGGCGAAAAATGCCTCTAATATCATTAACAACCTGAACTTGAAATTTTCAGTGTATCCCAAATTTATTCATCACCAATTTATTGAAACTTCAGAGCATATTTTGGTCGTTGCCCTCATCAAGTCTTAGTCCTAACCTTCTAATCCAAAGGAATCCAAACGCACATCTCCGACGGTCCCCGATTTCCCCAGGCATAATATGGAATTAATTTTGCGTTTATCTCCTCCGGCTCCTTAATTACACGTTCACGGTAAAGTTTATTTTTCCAGTCGCCTTCCCGATACACATGGAACCTGCCCTCCAAGCTGATTAGTCTCTCGCCTGCAACGGCATCCTCTTTCTCTAAGAAACTGATATCACGTGGGATAAAGACTTCATTTATTCCCACATAGTCCGGCAGATCAATTGATTCAAGACAATATACTATCGGTCCTCTCTTCACTGCCACTTGATTTCTGCATTCCTCAACAAGCGGATGGGCTTCAATAAGTTTTGGTCTCATAGACATGTAGACTTCGACTTCATCACCCTTTTGCCATACCTGAGTGAAAGGCATATAAGTTCCCGGCCGAACTTCATCACAAATCTCTTGTCCGTTAACCTTAATTATTGTTCTGTCTGACCACTCAGGGATCCGGAGATAGAGCGTAAATTTCTTGCCAGATGGCTTATCTATGCAAAGTTTCACATACCCCTCCCACGGATATTCTGTCTCCTGTCTTATAACAATCTCATCGCCATTTAGTTTGGTCATAAGCATGTTGCTTCCATAGAGGTTTACCCATACTCCATCATGGGACAACAGATATGCATACATGGCTGACTGCGCGATTATGCGAACAATGTTAGGTGGACAGCAGAAACATTTTATATAAGGCTCTCTAACTCTCGACCAACGTAATCTATAGGGTAACTCAACTTGTCTTAGTGTGTTTGTATAAAAGAATTTGGTTCCATCTAAACTGATGGCGGCGAGAATGGCATTATATAGAGTCAATTCCAAGATTTCGGCAAATCTAGCTTGACCGAGTATCTTCAGCATGCGCCAATTCCATAAAATGTTTCCGACAGCGGCACAGCTTTCGTTATGCGCTATTGCATTTGGTAGCTGGTACTCAAGACCATAGGCCTGATGGACAAGCTGTATCTCTCTATGCACTTCTCCGCCATAGGGTGATGCACCGTCATATAAGGCTCCGCAAGCACCTGTAATATACATCTTTGTGTTCACAAGATTCTGCCAAACCTTTTCAAGCATACTTAAAAGGGATTCGTCACCAATTTCAGCGTATATATCTGCGACTCCAGCATAGAGATAGTTAGCTCTGACAGCATGACCCACAATTCTTTCGTGCATACGTAACGGTTTTCTATCTTGATTCTGATCTGTCCCATCTCCGACAATGTCGCGAATCTCAATTAACCTTTTTGCCAGTTCAAGATATTTTGTCTTGCCTGTTACGCGGTAAAGGTCAATGACGCCCATATAATGTGAAGGGCATACGGCATTTCTAGCAAGTTTAACCGGATCCTTGCAACATATATCGTAGAGATATTCACATGCTCTTTCAGCAATTTCCAGAAATGATCTATCTCCAGTAACTAGAAAATGTGCAGACGCCGCTGTCATCAGATGCCCCATATTGTATGTTACAAAATGATCCGGATCAGGGAAATCATCAACTTTCTCCCCGCGGCGACTTTTTATTATGACTGGAGTGTGGATATACCCATCTTTCCTTTGAACTCTCGAAAACACACCTACTATTTTATCCAATTGTCTGCGCAGATCCTCATTTCTGGTATACGCGTATGCGTATACTGCGGCTTCAAACCATTTATAAAAGTCACCATCATGCCATGGAGGACCTCTGTGGTTTCCCTCTTCGATACCAGCCGCTATTAGGAAGTTGGCATATGCGTGACTAATTTGAGGATCATTTAACAGCCGCCACATATTAGGAATCATAACACTGAAGCATTTCTCAGATTTTTCGCCCCAGAAGCCACCAGTCCATCTTATTTCTCCAATCTTTGGGCTCTTAAGTCGGGCATATGGGCTTATTTTTTCTTCTTTGATTCCTACGGCAAACTCGCCCGCACCATCCACAGGATTAGACCTGTTCATATAACTACACACTCATATTATTTCGAGTTTTTTATTATATTAAAAACGATGTTGTCGCATGGACAAAGATTTAAATATTCTGAAAATTGAACGGGAAATTCATGAAAGGAGTACATGACTGGGAAAATCAGAAGATTTTTGACAGGGGCAAAGAGCCGCCACATGCAACATTGATGCCATACCCAAATGAGTGGGAAGCCATTAAATGTGAACGGACAAATTCTTCATGGTTTCTTTCTCTTAATGGTCTATGGAAATTTAGGCTATATGAGAGCCCGATAAATGTTCCTGACGGATTTTACAAGCCTGAGTTTAAAACAGATGAGTGGGACGAAATCCCGGTTCCGAGTAATTGGCAAATGTTAGGTTACGACAAACCATATTATGTTGCATCAGGATACGTTTTTAAACCAGATCCACCTCATGTTCCACAGGACTGGAACCCCACGGGACTCTACCGTAGAGTCTTCAACATCCCAAAAGAGTGGGTTGGCAAGAAAATCTTCCTAGTCTTTGAGGGCGTTGACTCGGCTTTCTACGTGTGGATTAATGGAAAATTTATAGGGTACAGTCAGGACAGTCGTCTGCCCGCAGAGTTCGATATTTCCTCCTATGTATATGATGGAGAAAATGTGGTAGCTGTGGAAGTTTTTCGTTGGAGCGACGGAAGCTATCTAGAAGATCAGGATATGTGGCGATTAAGCGGAATATACCGTGACGTTTACGTTTACTGTTGCCCCCAGGTTCACATACGTGACTTTTTTGTTATAACACAATTAGACAGCGAGTACAGGAATGCAACCTTAAAGTTACGTGTCAACATTAAAAACTATTCAGATCTAGAAGTCAATAATTACATCGTAGAATTTAAGCTTATCGACCCCTACGGAAAAAATGTTTTCACCGAACCTCTGAGATGTACCATAGAAAAGATCACTCCGAAACGAGAAATAATTTACGATGTGGAAAAGGAGGTAAAAAATCCTGAAAAGTGGTCTGCTGAAACCCCGGTTCTCTACACACTTGTAATAATGTTAAGAGATTCATCTGGTCAGGTTATTGAATATGAAAGTTGTAAAGTCGGATTTCGGCAGGTTGAGATAAAGAATGGTAAAATATTGTTAAACGGTAAGCCAATTACATTAAAGGGTGTAAACAGACATGAGCATGACGATGAGCGCGGTCACGCAATCACCGTCGAATCGATGATCAAGGACATCAAATTGATGAAACAATTCAATTTTAACGCTGTCAGGACATCACATTATCCTAATCATCCAATATGGTATGACCTGTGTGACGAATACGGCATTTATGTTATTGACGAGGCTAACATCGAATGCCACGGATTAGCCGACCATGGTAAAAGGTTGAGGACGTATTCATGGAAGGATCCGGCTGATGATCCAGAATGGCTGCCGGCATTTATGGACCGAGTAGTAGGCATGGTTGAAAGAGACAAGAACCACCCATGTATTATAATGTGGTCTCTTGGAAACGAGTCTGGTATAGGGGCTAACCATACAGCAATGGCGGCCTGGGTACATGAATACGATCCCACAAGACCAGTCCACTATGAGAGAACAGTTTATGCAAGAGGGAAAATTCCCCGAATAGTTGATGTAATAAGCGTGATGTATCCAACTCTTGAGTATCTAAGACAGTTAGCCGAGGACCCGGAGGATGAGAGACCAATAATAATGTGTGAATACGCCCATTCAATGGGAAATAGCACTGGCAATCTGAAAGAATACTGGGAATTAATTAGAAAATATAGTCGGATCTGCGGGGGATTCATATGGGACTGGGTTGATCAAGGATTGAAGAGAAAAACTCCAGAAGGTATTGAATATTGGGCGTATGGGGGCGACTTCGGCGATAAACCGACTCATAAGAATTTCTGTATTAATGGTCTTGTCTGGCCTAACCGCGAACCTCACCCAGCACTCTGGGAATGCAAAAAGATACAGCAACCTATAGCTGTCGAACCGGTAGACCTCAAAGACGGATTACTGAAGATAACCAATGAGTACGATTTTCTGAACCTGAATGTCTTAGACTGTTTTTGGGAACTTTATGAGGATGCCAATCTTTTGGAAAACGGATGTCTACCCAAATTAGATGTGGAGCCACATGAAAGCGTAATTGTCAGAGTTCCATACAAGATTGTTAATGTAACTCCGGGGGCTGAGTATTGGCTTACTGTACGATTTAAACTTAGGGAGCCTACTTTCTGGGCTGACAAGGGTCATGAAGTCGGTTGGGATCAGTTTAAACTACCACTCGAGTCACCCGGTCCATGCATATCTGTCGAATCTATGCCGCCATTGGAACTCGTTGAGACTGAAGACACAATAATAGCACGGGGAAGAAATTTCTCTTTAGTCTTCGATAAATGTGAAGCGACCATCTCCTCTTTCCAATACCGCAACATTGAATTAATCAGGCGTGGACCCAAGCTTAATGTTTGGCGGGCTCCATTGGATAATGATGCGCCAAGATTGGCAGTTGCTTGGCGCGCTGCTGGTCTTGAAAATCTTAGACACGTAACTGAATATGTTAGAATTAAGACAGCTTCTGAAAGACGTTTAACAATAGAGGCTAAAACATTACTTAGAACTATAGAAGGTTCTGAAAGGTTCGAATGCATCTACAATTATAATATTTGTGGGAGCGGCGACGTGATAATTGATGTAGAGGTTAACCCCCTCCACGGATTACCTCCACACCTACCTAGAATAGGGCTACAGGCCGAAATTCCCGGTAAATATAATATCATGACGTGGTATGGCCGCGGACCCCACGAGAATTATTGGGACAGAAAGGAGGGAGCCGCCATAGGCGTATATAGAAGTACGGTTGATGAACAGTTTGTTCCTTATATAAAGCCGCAGGAGAACGGTAACAAAACAGATGTAAGGTGGGTATCATTTACAGATGAGTCTGGATTCGGTCTTCTTATCGTGGGCATGCCAATTCTTGAGGTGACAGCTCTCCACTATAGGACAGAGGACTTAGCTAATGCAAAACGCACCTGCGATCTTGTTAGGCGAGAGGATATTACAGTGAATTTAGACTATAAGCAGTCGGGTGTTGGTGGAGGAAGTTGCGGTCCAGATACGTTGCCAAAGTATCTAATTAAGCCTGAGCCTACATATTTTAGTCTTAGAATGAGACCTCTATCACCAACTGATGATCCAATGGTTTTAAGTAAGCAAAGAATCTCCTTTTCCGACAATTCTTAAATAGAGTAATAGTTCAAATGCCCTACGAGAGATATGGAAACCTTCAAACTCAACTGGTCCTCCATAAGTTGGAGAGTGCCAGAATGGTTCAAAGATGCCAAATTCGGCATCTATTGCCATTTTGGAGTTTACTGTGTACCTGCATTTGATAATGAATGGTACTCACATAACATGTATGTTGATGGGCATAAAGCGAACAGGTATCATATAGAGAAGTTTGGGCATCCATCAAAGTTTGGATATAAGGATTTTATTCCTCTTTTTAAAGCGGAGAAATTTGATGCCGATGAATGGTGCAACATCTTTCTTGAGTCAGGCGCAAAATTCGCCGGAGTTGTAGCTGAACATGCTGATGGCTTTGCAATGTGGGATAGCGACCACACAGATTGGTGCGCAGGCAAAATGGGGCCAGAAAGGGACATCGTAAGCGAGGTGTGCAACGCTGTTAAAAAAATGGGGCTAAAATTCATTACAACTTTCCACCATCACTGGAATTGGGGGTGGTACCCAACAGACGATGAGACAGTAGATGCCTCAAACCCAATTTATTCTGGACTTTACGGGCCTAGAGCGCCTAGATGTGCCTTTGGAATAAACCCTTCAATTCTGCCCGACAACAATTTTCAGACACTATGGATGAAGAAAATTATGGAGGTTATAGACAAATATGCTCCAGACATCATATACTTTGACAGCAGGCTTAACATTATTGACGAAAAATATAGAGAGGAGGTAGTTGAATATTATTATGATAGAATTGGAAGACTAGGCCAGCACGGTGTTGTCACATATAAGTGCCAGGATCTTCCAGCGGGTGTCGGGGTTGTAACCGTAGAAAGATCGAGAATGAACAATCTAAAAGAGTATGTTTGGATGGAAGACGATTCGATCGATTGGAAATCCTGGTGCTACGTTCAGAATCCAAATTTTAAGGATCCAGGGAGAATAATTGCTCAGCTAGTCGATGTTGTAAGCAAAAATGGCGTATTACTATTAAATATTACGCCAAAATCTGATGGCGAGATTCCAGAGGAAGTTAAGAAAATACTTTTGGAAATTGGTGAATGGTTAAGAATAAATGGAGAGGCCATTTACGGATCTAGACCATGGCGTATATATGGGGAGGGCCCAACACAGTTCTCGGGCGATATCGTAAGGGAGGAGACCATTGGCAGTTACAAACCTGGTGATATACGTTTCACCCGCAAATCTAACACATTATACGCGATCCTTTTGGAATGGCCTGGACACAATATTACGATTAATTCATTGAAAAAGTCTGATGTTAAGGTTCATGAAGTCACTTTGCTTGGTCTGGACAAAAAGTTGAGGTGGACGCAGAATGATGAAGGATTAAACGTGTGTATGCCAAGAGTAAAACCTTGCAATTATGCGTATACTTTAAAAATTTTATTAGACTACCTCTAGAGTTTAGGGAGACAAATTTAGGATGAGACGAGGCAAAAAATGTCTACTAAAAAAGAAGAGGATGGATAAGTGCCTACATCATGAAGAGCCTGACAGAGTACCCATAAGCGACTCATTTTGGAGCAGCTTCATAAAAAGATGGTGTAAAGAATTTAACCTTCCAGACGGCACAGATATATATCGATACTACGACTTAGACTGGATCGTAACAATACCTAACATGGATCCACACATAAAGCAGTTTGAGATAATACAAATGGATAATGAAGGGGTAACTGTTCGAACTGGTTTTGAAGCTGTTATACGTAAAAAGTTTGCGGATCCCATGCCCGCCTTCCTAGAGTTTAGTATTGATACAATTGAAAAGGCTGAAAAATTCGAGTATGATGATCCATGGGACAAAAGAAGATACTTTTCGGGCGGAGACAATCAGATCGCAGGTGTCGGGGATACCTTTCAGACGAATTTGCCTCCTTGGATTGAGACGGTTAGATCTTTATACACACACTTTCCTGTTTACGGAAGCGTTTGTGAAGCGAACGAGCTCTTGACACGTTTGGTTGGAAGGAGAAATATGCTCCTTTGGATTGCGCGATACCCTGAAAGATTTGGGCGAGTAATAGAAAGGGCAAATGAATTTGCTCTAGGAATAGCTGAAGCGCAAATCAAGGCTGCAGAAGGTTTACTGGATGGAATAGTAATATGGGGTGACTTCGCTTATACAAAGGACATGTTCTATTCTCCATCATATTGGCGTGAGTATTTTAAGCCAGGAGTAAAGGAGATAGTGGATCTTTGCCACAAATATGGCTTACCAGTCATCTATCACGGATGCGGCAACATATCACGAGTAATAGAAGATTTTATAGAAATAAAGGTTGATGCGCTGAATCCGCTTGAAGCGAAGGCCGGATTAGATGTTATTGAACTACGGAGGAAATACGGGCATAAAATTGGTTTTTGTGGAAACATGGATGTGATTGATTGGGCGACCAAAAGCGCAGATGAATTGAAAGCAATTGTGCTTCGAAAGCTGAATGCCGCAAAAGGAGGCGGATACATCTTCCAGTCCGATCACTCGGTCCCCAGTAATATTTCAGGATGGAGATACGATTTTGTCATAAAGCTTGTTCGAAAATACGGCAAATACCCGCTTAATCTAGGCGAGTACGATATACCATTATAGGCTAGATGGAACCGATAGTTGCCTCACCAAAGTCAACTGTCTTTGCGGCTAATACTCTGCTAAAGTAATCAATGTCGCCCGCTTGACCCCCCTTAAATGCTATCTCAAGTCCATTAATAACGTCGCTGTCGCTGTATACATAGCAGAGCGGAGCAGCTATTCCAATTGGCTTAGCTATTTGAAGTGCTTTGATACCTAGTCGACTTTGTATCATACCAGCTGTATCTCCACCACATATCACGATTCTCCTGATTTTAGTCTTCTCTATGATTTCTAAAGTGATTTCGCCGAGCCCCAAACCCAGCAATTCATTAGCCTCACTATACTCTATGCATGCTTCCTCAATTTTTCTTTTCATAAACTCTATTCTCGGATCCTTCATTCCCTTCGCTGAATGTATGATAACTGATACACCGCGCTTTAAGAAGGTGATAGCTTCCTGAACAACCCTATTCATTTCACGCTCCCTTTCGGATGCGTCAAGGATACTTGTCGGGCATAATGGTATCTCTCTAAAACCCATTTTTACAGCATAATCAATCTGTCTCTCAGTATTAGGCGAACATGTTCCCGATACAACCAGAATAGGCTTCTTTGCAGACAGCCGATGCCTAGACTGTTCTAATGCCATCCTAGTTATCCCAAGATCAGCCCAGATTTTCCCGAATCCATAACCGAGTTCTTGAGACCCAACTATGAACAATGGTTTATCGCGCCGTAGACTCCAGAGTACTTCGCAAATGATCTTCATGTCACGATTTGATAAACAATCAAAGATGATGATTGATGCGGATAATTCTTTTAATCGATCTATTTGGCGAAGTATGTGCTTTTTTCCTTTCCTAATGTCTAAAATGTTTATCAATCCGGTTTTTATCGTCGTCTGTTCTGATAAGCATAATCTTAGATCTGATTCATGCATGGGGGTAACTGGATGATTTCGCAATGAAGGATGCCTATCAAGCCGATAAATTTGTCCATTTGTAAACGCAGCGTAATGGTTTCCGAAAATTGTAAACCTATTAAATTTTGGCGCCGCTGGTATCAGAGGTACAAAATCAGGGGAAAAAATTTTCATAGCAATCTCTATAGCTAACCCTATATTTCCTATCTCCTTAGATGAGTCAAAGGTGGAACATATTTTATATATGTAAATTGGGGTGCCATAGGACTTCATCTTTTCGAAGATGGGTGGAAGATGACTTCTCATTTCATCTGAGCGCATGGATCTCGATGTTCCAGCTATGCCTATGGCTCTAGCTTTTGGAAAATGCTCACGTATAAAATTCGCCTCTTTTGCATCAGTTAGGACTATAGTTGGCATTCCAGAAACCGTCAAGGTTTCCGCCAATGCCATGGATCCCGTAAAATCGTCACCGTAAAATGATAAGAGTGGATCCATCGCAGCCTCACATCTCGAGTGCAGCCTTTAGCTCGGCGAAATCTTTCTCCGACCCGTCAAATTTTCCCTTCTCCACCAGGATGTCAATAGCCTGTCTAAAAGCCTTTGCACCTGCGGTTACGCCTAGTGGATGATGAAAGACCGCTCCGCCCACACCTATCCCAAAGTCAAATCCGAGAATCTCGAAAAGTTTTGGAAGCAAATTAGCTTTAATTGATCCGCCAACGAATGGAAATGTACGTTTCTTATTGAAAAGCGAACCTCGGAGACCCGCGACTGCCCGAGCAAACTTCTCATATTGAACCCCAAACTTACCATATGGGTTCGGAAGCATCACCATGTCTGACCCGGCTAAACGTGCAATCTTACCATAGACGAGATGAGAACTTATGCCGTGGTATGGGCTGGCATAATAGACTCCGCCAAAGTTAAGGTGAGCTAGTATGGGAACATTCACTTTTTTGTTCCGGGCTAATGAGCTAATGAGACTTATGCCAGCTGACAAAAAATTAATCATCAGCGCGCTGGCGCCATTTTTAACTGCCTTCTCAGCTTTTCTGATACATCTCTCAGGGTGATCTGTAACATTCACTGCGTAAATTTTCTCTTCACCAGTCTCCTTAATTGCCTTTTTCAGGCTCTCAGCATACACTTTAACCCTCTCTATTACCGGCGAAAAAACAGTATCGCCCATAACCTCGTCGTCCTTAATAATGTCGGATCCGCCGACCGCGGCTTCGTATAGTAGATGTGCACCCACTTTCGGCGAGTATCCAGTTGGCGGTTTAAGTGTAGTACTTAATAAGGGCCGTTTTGAAATTCCCAGCAGTTCCCTTAAACCATCTATTCCGAAATTGGGTCCTGGAAGTTGATCTACAAGATCTCTTGGTAATGCGATGTCAATTAGTTTTATGCTGCCTAGGTGACAGATATTCCCGAAAATAGATGAGAGAAGCATTGGAATCTGCCCTCCAAAGTTTTTGCTGGGGATAGCCAACTGAATTATGCATTGTTTTATGTCGGACTCTCTAAAGTTTTCATTCTCTATATCAGGGCACTCCCATACGCTTAAGACTTTACCCTTAAAGGGTTTTAAATCAACGTCTTCTTCCGCAGTCGATAGTTTTATCCATTCACCTACAGTCTGCTCATTAGCCATTTTGTATGCGAGCTCGATTACAGATCGCTCCTTGGTTCTTACGAAGTAGGTTGCAACCACATATTTCTCTATTTCAGGATCTTCTGGCAGAATTATTTCATCTATTATCCTCAATTCGCCACCACTCACCAACTTGGATGAATATAAAAATCAGCACTTATTTGGAACAATTAACCATATTTTTTATTGTCCTAACTGCAAGCCTAGGGCTTGACAATACTGGTTTTCCAGTATTTTCGGCGAGCACTCTCTCTATTCTCGTCATGGATCCCTGCGCCAAAACTATTACTTCAGCTTTTTCGGAAATCCGAGAAGCTGTCTCCATTATAAGTTTGTCATGCATCTCTGGAAGACCATTCATCAGCGCCTGATATGCTCCCTCAGCCAACCCCTGGATTATTGAGATATCCTTGTTCTCTTCGAGAGCCTTTTTCTTTAGCAGATTGATCGTTGGGGTAAGTGTAGATCTCACTGTAGCCAAGACACCTATCACTGAAAAATTTTTCACAGCTTCTTCCGCCATGGGTTCGTCTATTCTCACTATTGGTTTCTCAATGATTGGTCTTGCAATATCCACCACCTCGCCTACAGATGAGCATGTATTAAGTATTATGTCGGCGCCAGCATCAACTGCAAGAAAGAAGTATGATATTAGACGCCTAGCGATGAATGGTGTCACACCGCCGTGAAGCATCACTTCTCTTATAATGCTGTCATCTAAAATGTTAATGAGTTGGCAGTCCGGAAATTCTTCAGCGAAGATCTTCCGCATAATTTCCATAAGCCCTTGGCCAGTATAGATCGCGGCAACGCATACCAAATATTCATTCGCCCCCTCACTCTGGAAAGTCAGAACTTGCTTAAGCACTCAATTTTAAAGTGGTAGTTTCCTGAGCCGACGTTTAGAACGATGCGGTCCGTCTCAATCCTGTTGAACGTTATCTCTGGCAGGTCGCATATGAATTGTCCTTCTCTCCAGATTACTTTCTCATTTTCTTTAATTATTTGATTCTTGTCTAACAACGGAATGTGAACTTCAGCTTTGCTATTTACTGGAATAGATATCTCCATCATTAGCGAGTTAACATCTCGCCACCATTTTGAAACAATTAGACCTCTATGCGTATTTATTGAGGCACCAGCATGATTAAGGTCTTTGATAAATTGTGGTTTAATAACTATTTTTTCGAAACCGGGATTTTCTGGATCAGCATTAATACCAGCAATTGCTTTATAAAGCCATACATCTATACTGCCAAACATTATATGGTTGTGTGAGTTCATTCCTGCACCAGCAAGAAATTCCCATCTTTCCCACAGTGTTGTCGCTCCCTCCTTGATCATGTACCCCCAGCTCGGGTATGTGGTCTGAGTTAAAATTCTGTATGCAGTTTCAGCATGTCCGAATTTTGTTAAAGTCTCTAACAAGTATCTTGTGCCTATTATCCCTGTGTTAATATGGTAGTCATGAACCCTAGTTATATCGTCGATGAGCTTCTTAAGCACCGATTCTCTAAATTCTGGGGGTGTAATGTCTAAGAATAGAGGGATGCAGTTTGCCGTTTGGCTGAACGCGGCGGTAGTGGTAGATTCCAAAATCTCTTTTAACGGTTGGTAATATCCGTCTTTAAGGTACTTCTTATTGAATGACTCCTTGATCTTTTCAGCCATTTCCATATATTTTTTCGATTCGTCCTCTTTTCCAATTATTCTCGCAATATTTGACAGCAATAATATGTCTTCATAATAGCATAGTGTTGACACAACCTCTCCAGGTGTAATTGACGATCTTACCTGTCCTGGTTGACACCAGTCTCCGTACTTACTGAATTTTAATATATAGTCTTCCGCCTTACTGTTCAGGAAGTCAACCCATTTTTTCATGACTCCATAGTTTTCCTGGAGGACTCTTACATCTCCATAGTAGAGGAATAAGTTCCATGGTATGATTATGCAGGCGGTTCCCCAGGCTGGATCTGCTGGATAAAAGTTCCAATATGGAGGGGCAACATCAGGCAGGCTACCATCTTCCTTCTGCGATAACGCAATGTCTCTAAGCCACTTTGTATAGAAAGACGCCATATCAAGATAGAAGTTGTAAATTGCCTCTTCCGCTGTTAGCTGTGCATCTCCAAGCCAGCCCATTCGCTCGGCCCGTTGTGGGCAATCCGTCGGGATACTCATTAAGTTGCTTAATTGGCTCCACAGTATGTTTTTATGAATGCTATTTACGAGCTGATTTGAGCATAGAAAACTACCACTAGGTCTAACGTCTGTGTGGACAACTATTCCTTGAAGAGTGAAGATGTTTGGTACACCTGGGAAACCGGTGACCTCAACATACCTGAATCCATGATAGGTGAATCTTGGCTCATAAACTTCTAGACCTTCACCGCGCAGGATATAGGTATCGGTGCATGCGGCTCTGACATTCGGTGCCGTATTTATTGTTCCATCAGAATTTAGGATCTCAGCGAACCTTAATTTGACCACAGTCCCTCTGGCACCTGATACTATGATTCTTACCCATCCTGTAAAGTTTTGTCCAAAGTCGAATACGAATACTCCAGGCTTCGGATTAGTTATGTTTACCGGTTGTACGGTCCTAATAGCTCTTATGGGCGGGAAGGTTGCTTGCGAGACTAATCTACCGCCAGGGGGGTCTACAATTTTTGCTTGATCCCATTCTGAGTCATCATACCCCCACAGATCCCAGCCTTTGGGTTCCAGTCTTGCATCATAGGTTTCACCGTCATAAATATCATCTTCAAGAATCGGACCCTTAGCAGCTCTCCATTCCTCGTTAGTCGTGATAAGCACTTGTTCTCCATTGGTCAATTCTATTCTCATCTGGAGTATAGCTCTAGGGTCTCCGTAGTGTTTGAATGAATTTCTTCTATGAGGCTTGACATTGTATCTTCCATTTCCAAGAATTATACCGACAACATTTTCTCCATCTCTCAACATGTTTGAAACATCATATGTTGAATATAGTACAACTTTTTCATAATCAGTCCAGGCTGGATCAAGGTGTCTATCGCCTACTTTTTCACCATTTATTCTCAGCTCATAGTATCCCAGGCCGCTGACGTAGGCTCTTGCTGATTTCACCTTTCCATTCAAAATAAACCTATGCCTAAGAAGATTTCCGCCAGAGATCCATCTAGCTTTCCATTCTTCTTGATGAAGTATGCCTGTCTCAAAAGTTGCAATCTTGCTCCAAGGGCTAATCCTTCCTTTGTCATCCCACCATCTTACTTTCCAGTAGTAGGTTTTGCAACTTTCAAGAAGTTTTCCTCCATATTCAATATTAGTAGATTTATTTGAGTAAACCTTTCCGCTATCCCACATATCTCCAACATCATTGAATATGTTCTCCTGCCAAGAGGCGACCAATATTTGGTAAGCGGATTGCATTCGACCACGTTCTTCATGGTTCAATGTCCACGATAAACGAGGTTTAGCCACGTCTACTCCGAGAGGATTCACAGCGTATTCGCAGAATAGTTCAGTTGGAGGAGGTATGAGACTATTTTCTTCCATAGAGATTCACCGATGAGACTAAATGTCTATTACATAAAAGGCTTATGCCAATCAAGCGGCTTTATCATATTTCATTTGCAATTATCTTCATTTTTCACATTCATGTAAATGTAAATTATTTATTGTTAGGCGAATTTGCTTTTGAATTGAAAAGTTTATATTTATATCATTATCATTAAATTGATTCTTCGGTAAAAACATGAATGAAAGGGAAAGATTCTTCGAAGTCGCCTTATTTGGCAACCCTGATAAGATTCCTCTCGCTATAGGCGACGCTAGACCCGCGACGAAAAATAGATGGGTTAGAGAGGGATTACCGGAAAATGCAAATGTTATTGAATATTTAGGATTAAAGGATTGTATTCTTAAGTCTGTTGAGATATGCTCGTTCCCAAGCGAAGGGTTCAAATGGGAACCCAACCCTTCAAAGGTCAACATTGGACCTATCCCACCTTTTAGATTTAGGAAAGTTAAAGAGGATGAAAGATACAGGTTTTGGGTCGATAGCTTAGGCATAACTCAGATGGGATTAAAAGAAGATTGGGAGGATGGATGGAGCGGATTTGCTACAAGAGTTTTCATCGACTTCCCAGTCAAAAATAGATTAGACCTGGAAAAAATCAAGAAACGCTATTATCCGCGGGATCCTAGAAGATATCCAAAAGACTGGGATGAATTCGTAAGAAAACATAAGAAAAGAAATTATCTTCTTAGCGCTACTATAAGAGGCCCTTTCTGGTGGACACGTGACCTGATTGGACTTACGGGTATCGCCGTCGGAATATATCGCGAGCCCGAATTCATTAAAGAAATAATGGATATGTGCGCCGAGTTTCATATTGAAACATTGCGAAAAGCGTTTGAGGATTTAGAAATTGATTATGTAATGATGAATGAGGATATAGCCTATAAGAAGGGCCCAATGATAAGTCCTGATGCCGCAAGAAAGTATATGGGTCCAGCATACAGAGAACTCACAAAATTCTTTAGAGACCACGGAACAAAGATTATTGGTGTTGATAGTGACGGAAATATTGATAGTCTTATACCAGTTTGGCTGGATTTTGGCATATCATGGGTTAAGCCCTGCGAAGCGGCATCAGGCATTAATGTAGTAGAGCTGGGCAAGAAATATCCATCTCTAGTTATGAGCGGCGGGATCGACAAAAGAAAACTCTCTCAAACTAAGGATGCTTTAGAAGAGGAAGTTCTCTCGAAAGTTCCAATTTTAGTTAAGAGGAAGGGATATTTTCCAGGAGTAGATCATGCTGTCCCACCTGATGTACCATTCGAAAACTTTGTATACCTAGTTTCTCTGCTAAAAGAAATCTGTGGATGGACAACACGATGAAAGTAAGTAAAAAAATGCTCGCCACGAGAATGCAAGGTTAGTTGAACCAGAAAAATGTTCTATGGTTTCACAGTTTTTCATGATAATTTTTGGAGTAGCTTTTTCGCCTCCATTTCTGTCGGTGCATCAGCTATTATGAAGAGCCTTTTACTATTAAGCGTAGCAATCATATTTTCCACACAGTTGAATGGAACGTGAAGCCAGATAGATTTGCCAGCTTCAAGGATCTTCTTGTACAAGGGTCTCCATTTTTGGGATTCTGGCGGCTCTTCACCAGCTCCCGGAACCCACTGAATCATGGTGATTTCCGGAATCTTTAGCAAAATATCAAGATGTTGAATAGCATTTGGGCCGTCAAGATGATAAAGAACAAAGTCTAATTGGCTACACTGTCTGCGAAGGTATGGATCCACAAACTCCTTAAACATTCTTGGAGACAGGAACGCGCTTATGTCGCTTTGAACCTTACTTGTTCTTCCAGGAGCCCAGATCCTATAAACAGAGAACGCATTGCCTCCAACGTCATCCTTAATCTTTTCATAAAAATGATTGTAGTAGATGAAATAGAGTTCCGTGATCTCCTCTAGCCTCGCATGCACCCATTTTGGACGTTTAAATAGATCGACTAACAGTTTCTCATGTCCTCTTAGTTGGGCGAGAGTGTCCAAACCCTCTATTAAATCAGGCATTCCTATTAGGTATCGCCCAAAACTACGCTTGGAGGCTTGAACAATAAAATCGCAATGAAATTTCCACCACTTATTTTCCGGGTCAAATTCAAGGTGTTTATCTAGGTCAAGATCTGAGATTACTGGTTTGTACCAAACAGTTTTTGCATCTTCTCGGAAGATAGGTTCTGCTCCTAAGTAGAGCGCTAAGTCTCCTGGTCCAATCTCAGTATTGATTAATGGAAATGCTTCTCCTCCAAAAAATGTGTTTCTCATCCTGATTTCAGAATTACGGATCCTATAATCAATATTAGTTCGCCTTTCCATGAATGTTTTAGGTGCGCGTACTTTCTTTCTCACCACTGTCTCTTTTGGCGCATAAATTGCTAAGATTGGTCGATTAATATCCTCGCCGAGCCACCAAGCTGAAAGCCTATCTCTTGCTTCTTTCCAATCTTCTTTAAATTCGAGCAATGGGGTCACCGTGGCAAATGATAACGAATAAAAACGCGCCTACTAATTTATTTTATCTCAAACGTCTCAACCAAAAAATTATCATGATTACCTTGAAACTGTTTCAGGACGAGCTTTGATGAATCTTCAGACAGACCTACCTAATGTAAAAACTTGCTAGGTAAATTAGTATTTATTGCTGTTAAAGATAAATGGTATTTCACTTGCCGCTTGTATGATTGACTATATTTAAGCATGAACCTAATTTTTAAGATGTACATGATATTGTTATTTGCGGATGTGATTCAGGATGAAGCAGAAGAACTATTTCGTATACGATTTTTTAGATCTTGATGATCCGTTGGCCTCAAAGGACATAGTTTGGCATGCATGTAGACCGGTATCTATCCATGCCAGGAGCGGTGTAGTGACCCTTAGCGTCCCATTTGAAGCAATGGAAAGAAGAAAAAACGGTCTCGCTATTATGGAGGGAGTAAATCGCAGGAGTTATAATTTGCGAGTCATGGCTTACGGTAGCGATATAGTTCGCGTTTCCATCGCATTTGGTGGGAAACTGCCTCGGGATGAGGATAACCCAATGTTTGAGTGGGATCCTTCTTTAAAACAGGAGGACTTGTTTCCTGTTGCGACTGAATTTGGATGGGACATATTTGATTCTAATGGTATGTTGAGGATGTCAATTAGAACGCTTGAGAGACCTGTCAAAAAGTGGAGTAATCTAATAGGTCCGCCTCCAGAGTCTTTTGAAGCAACCATTTTCCCTGATGGAAATGTCTCCGTCCCATTCATGGCTTGGGATTTATTCACACCTGATCAATGGGAGTCTATTAGTCTGGGATTTATTGAACGTAACGGATCCGCTCATCGTTCTTTCTTTTCATTGCATGCCAAAAACGATGAAAAGTTTGCGGGAACAGGAGAACGTTTTTCAAGAATGAATCTTGCAGGAAAAACTATCGTACTGGAAAATGTAGATGCCCTAGGCGTGAATAATAGGAGGTCATATAAAAATGTGCCCTTCTATGTTTCAAGCCGACCATATGGATTGTTCACGGCTACCACTTCAAGTATGCGCTTATCATTTGCGGACATTTCAACTAGGGCGGTCCAAGCTCTCCTTGAGGATGACTGGATCGATCTCTTCTTTATTGGCGGCGGCAGTGTTGAGAGTATTGTTAGAAACTATCGCCGCATCACAGGCTTTCCTAGACCAGTTCCCCTGTGGTCTCTTGGGGTATGGATGAGTAGGATGAGCTACTTCTCAGCTGATGAGGTCAGAAGAGTGGCTGGAAGACTTAGAAGTGAAGAATTCCCATGTGATGTGATTCATTTAGATACAGGATGGTTCAGTAGGGACTGGAAGTGCGATTGGAAGTTCAGCCCCGAAAGGTTTCCTAATCCAAAAGAGTTTATGGATGAGATGCGTCGACTTGGGTTTAGAATATCATTATGGCAGCTCCCCTCAGTTGGACGGGATACTGAACTTTTTGAATTCGCATCGAAGAATGGATACTTGCCTCCAAAGCGAAAGAATCTTGAAGGTGCTGAAGACTTCTCCACCACTATAGACTTCACAAATCCAGAGGCGATCGTCTGGTATCAGGGTTTGTTAAGGAATCTTCTCGAGATGGGCGCTTCAGTGATCAAGGCTGACTTTGGGGAGACAATCGATATGGATGCCGAATATCATGGAATGCCAGCGAATCTCTTACGCAACATCTATTGCCTGCTTTACCAAAGGGCGGCGTTCGAGATTACCGAGAAGGTGAAGGGTGAGGGGATTATTTGGGCTAGAGCAGGTTGGGCTGGTTGCCAACGTTTCCCTGTTCATTGGGGAGGTGATAGCGCATGCACATGGGATGGTCTTGCGGGTACAATTAGAGGCGGTTTACATCTTGGGGTTTCAGGTTTCGCTTTCTGGAGCCATGATGTCCCAGGATTTCACGGGGTGCCAAACTTCATGAACAGCTGGCCTGACAGCACATTATACTTGAGGTGGACACAAGTAGCAACATTTACATCCCACTTTAGATATCACGGCACTTCCCCTAGAGAGCCATATGAGTATCCCGAGGTGGCCTCCCTTGTCCGAAAGTGGCTTAGGCTTAGGTACGCCATAATCCCGTACCTCTTTAATGAATGTAGAAAAGTTATTAAGACAGGTCTTCCAATTTTTCGCGCATTAATATTCCATCATAGCGATGACCCATTCTCATGGTTCATCGACGATGAATTTTATTGTGGAGACTCTTTACTTGTTGCTCCGATTCTGAACCCTGAGGGGATAAGAGATGTCTATTTGCCAGCTGGCGAATGGACAGACATCTGGACAGGGAGCACAATCCAAGGCCCAATCCTGCTGAAGAATGTCAAGTGTCCTCTATCAAGGATACCTGTTTATGCCAAAACAGGCTCAACAATCAAGGTGTATCCGAAGATTGTTCAATGTACAGATGAAATGACCCTTTCGGATGCGGTTGATCTTGCTTTCGATTCCTCCTACACTGGATTCTCTCATTCCATTCTTGGGAGGGTTACTGGGCTTGAGTAACTTTAACCCAGATAGCCGTAAATGTCTTTAGGCCGTTTAATGGATCGTTACTGCTCGATACGTCTTATTCTCAACGCCATGTATGACTTGCCAGGTAGGTCGACTTTACTACCTTTCACGAATCTCTCTCCTAGCTGTTCAATAGTCATGTTCCATGTGTCAATTATATCCACATTATATTGTGATCCTTCTGGCAGAAAATCTAGAATCCTAAATCTTGGACGGTTAATGCCGAAATATATGAGGAAATAGCGGTTATCCTCTGTGTAACAACCTACTGCTCTACCAGTCTTGAAATCTATCGGTTTTAATGCGTAATATGGGATGGATTCCATTATTTTGCGTAGGAATTCTATTCTCCTCGGGCTTTCACCATGAAGCGTTCCTCCTTTTGACCACCATAATATCTCTTCACGGTTCCAATACGTCTCTCCATGCGTTACATAGGCTACGCTTGCGTATCCAACCCAAAACCTTCGAACAACCTCTTCAGGCGGAAGATTTCCCCAGTCACGATGAATGTCTCCTTCATATCCACATTCGTCCACGATGATTGGTTTTCCAAACTCTTTCCTCCACTCCTTTATTTTAGATGCTAAGTCAAGATCCTGATACTGAACACTCACATGTGTGACCCATGGTTTACTGTAATCATATAATGTTCTGCAGTTGTGGATCGATCTTAGATGGCCATAGGGATCATTCTCAACTATTATCTTGAAGTATCTGTCCCATTCATCCATCGTCATGGATTGCATAAGATCATATTCGTTGGCTAGGGACCACCAGACGTTGCGGAATGCGGATAATCGGGCGACTATGTATTTCAGGTAACGTTCATTGGTCTCACTTCCCATCTTGCTGTATCCCCATCGGTCGTAGGGGTGGAACAGGATAATGTCTGCTTGGATACTTAGATTAAGAAGATCCATTACTCTTTGTTCAAGGTGTTGGAAAAATTTTGGGTTGAATCTGGTGTAATCCCATCCATCTGAAATATTTCCTTCAAAAGGATAGTATATTGGCTCATTACTGTTGAAGACGTAATGCTTTGGAAAGACGCACATTCGAAGCTTGTTGAATGGCGATTTTTTTAATGTCTCAATCGTCTTTCTTTCGAGATCTTCTCCTTGATGAATCCATGCGTAGCAAGTTGTTCCAACTGGCAGGAAGGGTTGTCCATCAGCATACTCAAAATGGTAAGCATCCCTAACTTTAACTGGTCCATGATTTTCAGGTGATGGATCAACACATTCGAGAAGCCCTGACTTCCCATCTAATTCCGGAATATTACTTTTTATCACATATTTCCATGGGCCCAAATTATCTGGCATGAACCTGATCTTATAGGTACCTTCTCCATCATAGAAACCTCTAATGAGTAGTCGCCTGTCTTTTTGGGTAAATTCCGCCATTATCTCTACATCTAGGAAGGGATTTCCCTTCTCAGGTCCCTTATAGGATACTTCGAAAATTCCCCATTGCTCAACCTTAGGAACCTCCAAACCTGAACCTCCAACGCACCCTATTTGAGATAAGGTGATATTTACATCCCTATTTAGCCTTTCGTCTATTCAGCAACCTGACTCCAAATGTCTACCAAGGATAATGTTTTGGAATCATTAGATTCCCATCGCATACAAATATGCCATAATGAATATTAAATCTACCCTAATATCTGATGTAAAATCAGTTAGATCCTTATTGGTCTGGTGCAGAGTTTGTCTACGAGTAATAAAAATGTAATAGTTGTGCCCAAATTATCTAGAGAAGCAGAGATCGGTCTTAAGCATAAGGAAAAGTTTCTTTCCAAACTTTCCGTCGGTAGGTTGTTGGATGTCGGATGTAATAATGGTGAAATCACATTGTTGTATGCGCGCTTCTGCAGAGCATATGAGGTTTACGGTATCGATATTGACCCCTCGTTTGTCGAAGCTGCTAGAGGAAGAGGCATTAAAACCTTCCTATGTGATATAAATAAAGACACATTTCCATTTGAGAACGAGTTCTTCGATCTAGTAACAGCAACTGAGGTTCTCGAGCATCTTTACGATACTGATCATGCATTATCTGAGATATGGCGAGTATTGAAGCGTAATGGCTTCTTCTTAATTAGTGTTCCAAATCTTGCCGCATGGCACAGCAGAATCAGTCTACTCCTGGGATTTCAGCCATATCAATGTGAAGTAAGCTTTCATTATCATGTGGGTACGATCATAGAGTTAGATGGTGCGAATGGGCATATCAGAGCTTTTACTCTGCGCGCATTGAGACATCTATTAGAGAGGAAGGGTTTCGAAGTATTAGCCATAGCTGGCGGACCGTCGGAGCATATTCCAAAAATAAGGGAGAAATTGGGAAGGTTCCCTTTGATTTTAGATAATCTTCTATCGAGATTTCCGTCGATTGCTGGTCATGTGATCATTCTCTGCAAAAAGAGATAAGTAAGGAGAGAAGTAATGTTATTTGTAGACAACTTTTCCTTTAGGTGGATAGAAGACCTAATTTAGAATTTTTTGTCCAAAATATGGTGCGGCCGCCGGGATTTGAACCCGGGTCGCCAGCGTGGCAGGCTGGCGTCCTAGCCAAACTAGACTACGGCCGCAACTAGAGATCGTTAGGTGTTAATCTATTAAAATGTTTTTGCTCTAGGCCTTCAGCCTATTTCTCTAGCATAATGTCGATGGCCCTTCTTGCCTGTTCAGCGATTTTTGGCGGCAGTTTAATCTTGTGCCTCTCTTCCTTTAGTGATCTGTAGATCTTCTCTAGTGTTATGAGTTTCATGTTCACGCAGACCGCATCTTCGTATGCTGGTATGTATACTGCGTCGCTTCTTTCCTTCCGTAACCTATGCAGTAATCCGATCTCGGTTGCTACTATGAATTCTTTGGCGTGGCTCATTTTGGCTTCTCTGCACATTTTTGAGGTGCTGCCTACGAAGTCGGCTGCGGCGCATACTTCTGGTGTGCATTCTGGGTGGGCCATGACTTCGGCTTGTGGGTAGATCTTTTTAAGCTTCTGGATTCCCTCTTTGTTAAAGAGTATGTGGACGGGGCAGAAACCGTAGGCGGGTATAGGCACAATATCCTTTTTGGCTGACTTTTTTGTATAGTGTGTTAGGTTCCAGTCTGGTCCGAAGAGGATGGTGTCAGAATCTAACCTATTTATGATCTCGGCGGAGTTTGCGGATGTGCAGATAGCATCACTCTGGGCTTTCGCTTCTGCTAACGTGTTTATGTAGAGGACAACTTTTGCCTTCGGGTATTTTTCCCTATATAATTTGATTAACTCTGCAGGGAGCATGGAGGCCATTGGGCATAGAGCGTTCCTATCTGGAAGAAGGACTGTCTTGTCCGGATTCAGGATAGCTGCTGTCTCCGCCATGAAACTGACCCCTGCAAACACGATGATCTTAGCATCCGTTTTTGTCGCATATAATGAGAGTTCTAGGCTATCCCCTACGAAGTCAGCGATGTCTTGCACTTCGGGCCTCTGGTAATTGTGGGCAAGTATCACCGCTCTTTTTTCCTTCTTCATCTTCTCTATCTTCTCAATCATCACCTGCTGATCCATGTTAATCCCCCACTTTTCTGTACGACTCCATAATATCTTCATCTCTCTGCTGATTTTTCTGAAATCTTGCCAGTTTCAATTCCGAATTCTTTTATGTATTTTTCTACTATCTCTTGTAATGCATCTCTCACTTTTTCAACTTCGCCCCATTGCAGCCCATATAAAGATATTTTCATGTATCTACTTATCCCCCTTTGAAGACCAACTATCCCTCTCTTCATCATCTCTTCGGCCAGGAAGAAACCTCGCCTCTTGTGGTATTTTGAGATCTCCCAGATGATCGGGACCTCGAAATGCATAAGATGATGCCTATGCGGTCTCTCCCCTTCTAGAAATATGCCTCCAATTTTCTCCATTTCTCTTACAAACCAGTTCACCTTCTCTAGCTCACTATCCCACCTATTAACCCTCTCCACAACATATGGAAATGAGTACATTGCCGAGATGAGGGGAACACCGCCAATGCTGCAGCCGAAGAAATTGGGAAACTTTCCTCTAAAGCTTCTGCCGCTTCCTTCAGCGATGATTTCGGATCCTCTTAAGACACTTTCAACCCATTCTTCACTAAAGATTAGGAAGCCGAGTGGGCCGAGAGACGCCATTGACTTGTGCGCTGAGATTGTTAAGAAGTCGGCTCCAATGCTTTTCATGTTAACTGGCATGACGCCTCCCGTGTAGGCGGCGTTAACCATATATGGTATGCCATACTCTTCAGATATTTTGCCAACCTCTTCGACCGGATTCAGGTTCCCATAGTATGGCTCAGCATGCGTGACCAAGAGAAGTGCAGGTTTCTTCCCAAACCTCTTCTTAACCTCCTCGATCTTAGATCTGAAGCCATCTGGATCCACGCGGTATTCGGGTTGACCCGTTTGGGGGGCTTCGACTATATTTAGGCCCGCAAGCTCCGCGGCGATGAGCGTTGTGTAATGGCAGAATGGGTCCGCCACAACTACACTCGCGTACTCTCCAGAACTGTTAGCATACTCGCGTATAGTCCTCATGACGGCATATTGGGCCGACCTGCAGCCAAAAGTATGCTCTGCATATGATCCACCATAGAACTCTGCTACATCCTTTAGGAACTCGTCGACTGGAGGCTTCGAAACCAAGCTTGACCTTCCATGCAGACAGTCGAAGCAGATGGAGTAGCCTACCTTCATCCATCCTTCTTCAATGAGTCTCTCTTGTACGGCTTCAGGTACGATGCCACCCCTCATGATGGGATTCACAATGATTGCTGTTTTGTACGGATTTTCCAGCCTAGAATATCTCTCTAACCTCTGAGCTTTAGCCAAACAGACCACCAAATTTTATTTCATGAAACAACTCTTCCACAATCATTAATCTTTCTGTGATCGGGCAGACGGTTAACCAAAGCATGAGACATGGCTTCCCTTTGCAAGCAACTTTGAAGATTTGTTGAAGCCGGGAGAGGGATTTGAACCCTCGTGCAGCGGTCTGCAGCCGCTTGCCTATGCCACTCGGCCATCCCGGCCTAATTATCCAGATGATAATGCTGACAACAACAATTTATCAGGGTTATATGAAAAATTAAATCGACTTTTTCAGGTTGATGCTTGTAAGTAGTCATTAAGAGATTAAGTTCATACCAGTAGACAAAGGTTATCCCTCATCATCGCCACCATGCATCCCACGACGAATATCTAGGGTAGAAAATGACTCTTTTAAATATTACTAAATTATCCTTTGACTTTTTTAAAGAATCTCTGACCAGCAGAATGGAGGGGCGGGACAGTTGAGCACATATGGGCGGCTATACTAAAGGCTAAAATGGGTAATTCTAGGGACCAATGCCATCAAGTCTCATCAAGAGAATGAATGCCTATTAAATATTAAAATAAGAAAATTATAATTTCAGATTCTAATACAAACAGTTTTACAGTGTGTGCAAGCCATAATGTTTCAAGGTAGAACAGTATATTGCAAGGTGGATTTTAATGGCTAAGGTTGCTATTGTTTATCCACTCATCATTAAGGGTTCTGGTGTGGGAAGAGTAATTTATGAAATCTCGAAGCGCCTCTGCAAAGAGCACAAGATAGATGTTTATACGTTTATGTGCGATCTTCCTATCTCTAAAGATATCGGTGTTTTTCTTTACAGAAAGCCTATTTTTCAAAGCTATGATTCCTTACTGGTTTCCTTGACTATAAAACATCTTCTCAATTCTACGAAGCTCTCAAAGTATGACCTCATATGGATTCACTCGGTGCCTTCAACATTATCAGCGCTTAGGATTAGAAAAATGGGCATTCCAATCTTATACACATTTCATGGTATTAGAACGATTCGTGATTTTCGGATGCAAATATATAGGGTTATAGCGAGCATCACTTTTCCCAAAATGGACTGTATAGTAGGCGTTTCAAGGTTTGTTACCGAAGAGGCTAGGAGATATGGAGGGAGAGCTCTAACTATATATAATGGCTGCGATCTGGAGCTGTTTCATCCTACATGGGAGGATGAGGGATTCATTTTGTTCTCTGGGGTTGGCGGTAAACACAAGGGTTTAGAGTTCGCAATAATCGCGTCAAGGTTGGCTAGAGTCCCATTAAAGGTTACAGGAGGGTGCCCTAAGGACTCTAAAATATTGGCGGAAAAGATTGGCGCCGACGTAGAGTTTTTAGGGGTTATATCAGATGATGATCTGATAAAATTTTATCAACGGTGTTCATTCCTAGTTTCAGGCTCATTTCATGAAGCTTTTGGTCTTAATCTGCTGGAGGCTCAGGCATGCGGGAAGCCTGTTATCGCAAGGAATTGTTCAGCGATACCTGAGGTGGTTAGGCATGGGGAGACAGGCTTCCTGTACAATAATATGAAGGAACTAGTTAGTTACATAAGGTTGTTATGGATTGATGAAGATTTGCGTAGTAGGATGGGTTCGAGTGCCAGAAAGCATGCAGAGAAATTCTCTTGGGATGTTACATCATCCAAATATCGGAAAGTGATAAACAGTTTAACAACATTACGTTAGATAATTATGTGGGTCAAGTTAAGTGAGATCGAAGAATCTGCCTTGAAGAGTTGAGAATAACGAAGACCTTATCTTATAGAGAAGGATATTAGGTTTTCGCGAATTTAAAGATTGGAGTGTCCGAATTGGGTAGACAGGTCGCATATGATATCTTTGCATGCATACTTCTATTCGCGTTGTCAACAACCATCATCTTCTACATGTATGATGAAGGCGTCATACCAGGAGGATCAGATTGGCCGACGCATCTCTCTAACATAAAACTCATTGCGGATAATCTGCCTAATCTTCCTAGATGGGATCCAAGAATGGGTCTTGGATCGCCCTTCATGCACACCTATCCTCCATTAAGCCATATTATGATCGCCTTCACATCTTGGGCATTTAAAATAAACCTTTTTGACGCTTGCAAATTTCATCTCATCTTTATATTATTTGTTGGCTCATTCTCCACGTACATACTAGGAAGGGAGATTAGTATTGGGAGATTTGGCTCTTTTTCTTCCGGAGTTCTGTTCATGGCTTCATATAGCCTCTATGATTGGATTGGGTTAGGTTCTGTTCCAAATATTACTGCCGTTATGTTTACGCCTCTAGCATTATATGGATTCTTGAGAGCGGTCAGAAAGAACACTGCCCAAGATATTTTTCTAGCCGGTTTACTTTATACGCCTGTGCTTCTGTCGCACCTTATGAACACTTTCATATTAGGTGTCTTATTGATTTTTACTGGACTCTTCCTCATAGTCATCAACCCTGAACTTCTCTACATATCTAGAGGGCCGATGGAGCCGCCGAGGTATACCATGCGCCTCCCAAAGGTGCTCTTTCTAAGTCTTCTAGAAGCCCTCGCCATATCTTCTTGGTGGTACTTGCCCTTTCTACCTGACCTAATGATCTATCTTGAGACGCAGGCAAGATGGGGGGTAATTGGTGTAGGACCTGAGACCGGGGGATTAAATCTTCTACGCCTGTTTACCCCTTCAATTTACTACTCTGGTTTAGGACACACGATCTTGTCATTGGCGTCGTTTTCTGTCCCAATTATAAGGATTATGAGAAAACAAAGGATTCGCGAAATCAAGACGCTACCCTTTATATGGTTTATAATATGTGTAGTTGGAGGGATTTCTCCATATTTGAGGATACCTATCGGTCTCCCAATAAGATTTGGTCCATATCTTGCTCAGTCAATGGCGTTGCTTTGCGGCCTTTTCATTGAGGCTTGCAAGGATTTTTATGAAAAATCATTTAGGTCAAGATACGGAGTATTCGTCGCACTGGTTTTGCTGCTCACTTGTATTGTTGTTCAACCTATTGGTGAGGTGTCGCAATTTAGTATGATAAAAAATGCTACAGGAGGCTCTTTAGTCGATTTATTATCTGCAAAAATGAAAAAAGGAGAGAGGCTTGCAACATCAACTTACAATTGGATAAACGTTTTTTCAGACATTTGGCAAACTTACGGCGGAATGTCGAATAATGAGTTCTCATACAAGTTCTGGTACTTCATGTTCATAAACAAGACAGCTGAGCGCCTACCATTCTTCGCAAAAAACTTTAACGTCAAGTACTTCTGGGGAAAACCATTTGATACTCCATATCTCAGGCAGCTTAACCATGGGATCTACGAAATCGTAAACATCAATTCCTCTCTCGTTGAGTCCACAGAGGGCAAACTACTTATACTATATATTGGAGAAGAAGAATACTATACAGAATATTTCTTTTTAGCCATATCTCAGACAGAATCACTTGACGTTCTCCTAGTTTACGGGGGGAAGTTTCTCGAGGACTTTGACTCGGCAATTCTACGTCACTTCAACATCATTTATCTATCAGACCTCAACTACAGAAATATACAAACTTTCACATCTATGCTTCAGGATTTCCTTGATTCAGGAGGCGGCATAATACTAGAATCTCTTGAGCCGGGCGATATCCCACCATTATTTCCGGTCGGCAAAACATCCACCATCAAGGCGACTTTTAATCTAACAGCAGCCAGTAACAATAAAATTGTAAGCGGCATCAACCTGGCCTCCTTCTCTAAATCTGGATTAGACGCCCATATTGTCTATGCTCAAGAGTTAAGGCAAGGCTCAGACATAATTCTAAGAGACGAAGACCGCCCAATTATCGTCGGATGGAATTATAGTCGTGGAAAAGTCGTATGGTCTGGATTGAACCTCCCATACCTGGCTATGTTGCAAGGCAATATCGAAGCCTCAAAAATGTTATCACAAATACTTAGATACGTATCCTCATCTCCCAAAAATGAACGGGCAAAATTTACTTTTACTCTCGAAAACGAACGGGTGACGGTCAACGTAAAAGATGCGACAAATGAGACTGGTATCTGGGTGAAGATAAGTTATGATCCCAGATGGACTGCAAGCATGAATGGTGTGGGTTGCAAAATAATTAAGGCCGGACCGGGAACAATGTTAATCTTTCCCATGAAAAGCGGCGATTACACTATAGAACTAATTTATGGAAAATCGCTTCTTGAACAAATTGGAGAAACAGCCACCGTTATTGGGCTACTGATGATACCGGCATCGCTCTTAGCCTCAAAGTGGAAAATCCCAAAAGGATGGACGAAGACAAGACATATTGGTTCGAGTCTGAGTCGACAATTAGGTGAACAAAAACTATAATTCAATTTAATTAATGGAAAGTCGTTGTATGAAGATTGGAGTCTTGACTTCTGGTTTTCATCCGGACAGATTAGATGCGCGTAATCGTTCAGTTTGGGAGATAAACTCGAGACTAAAAAAAAGAGGGCATGAAGTAACAATAATAACTGACACATATGTACCATCATACGAAAGATTGGGGGTCAAAGTATATGGATTGGCTTCAAAATCATCATTTGGTTTCTTCTCCGATGCCCAAAATATTGTCAGAAATTTAAACTTGGATTTATGCCACTTTTATGGAAGCTTATCAGGAGCAATATTGTTTTCTCATTTCTTCCACGATTTTAGTGGAACTGCTATCGTAGGCATTTATGACAATCCTTTGACAATTAATGACATGTTCAATCTAACAACGCAAGACCTGTGCTGGAGCTCTCTAAGCACACTGCATTCCCTGCTTAATTCTGCAATTCCTTCATATCTTGTTAGCATTCATCTGAGAAAAATTGAAAAAATAATACTTCTTGGAGATGACAAAAGGGTTGATTCAAAACTTCTCACAAAGAAGACCACAATAGTTCCGCATGGGGTTGATTATTATAAATTCGCTCAATACAACCTCAAATATGCAGAAAGTTTAAAAGCTCATATGGGTTTCTGCAAAAACGACAAGATAGTTTTGTACCTTGGGCATTGTTCACCAAGCAGGGGATTGGACGATTTAATTGCTTCATTCCACATAATCAAAAAAGAGACCCCAAAAGCAAAACTGTTACTAGTAGTTACTCCCACATCTTATTTGGGGTACATTCAAAAAATTATCAGAAAATATAATCTTACAGATAGGGTAAAAATTGTAGCGCGATGGGTTTACAATCCTGAGCATTACTTTTGGCTTTCAGATGTTGTTGTTGTCCCTTATAGATTCAAGGACTCCCTCAGAATACCATTTGTTCTATTAGAGGCTATGGCATCTGGCAAGCCCATTGTCGCCACTGATGTTGCTTGCTCAAGCTTTAGTTTCAAAAATGAGGTGGATGGTTTAGTAGTTAAGGCCGGGCGAAGGGACGATCTTGCCTCGGCCATACTAAAATTTCTTCTAGACGATTCGCTCGCAAAAATATGTGGATTCAACGCCCAAACAAAAGTCAAGTCGCTCGATTGGGAAGTTGTAGTAGAAAAAATCGAAAACATATACAGAGAGGTGACTAACAAAAACGTTGAAAAAAGAAAAAATTGTTAGAGCGACATTTGATAACAATGCATCGATTTATGAACAAAAAACGTTTAAAGAGACCATCGGCCTACGCTATTTAGGTTGGATTGAGAGAAGCTTCATCTCTTCAGAGATACCATCATACATCAAAACTGTTTTGGATGTTGGAACGGGAACAGGGAGAAATATTGAGATAATAATCCGCCGGTGCGCCTTTGTTTATGGAGTTGACATATCACGCGGGATGTTAACCATGGCTAAAAGGAGAAAAATTCAGAATAGTTTCTTCGTAATAGCTGACGCTAAGCACCTTCCATTTCCATCCGAGATTTTTGATTGTGTTGTTTGTATTCGTGTACTCAAATATATTCCAGAATGGAGGAAAACAATAAAAGAAATTTCACGAGTACTAAAACCGAAAGGAAAATTAATTCTGACATTCCCTAACATTCTATCCGTCCAGTTCATAAGCTCCTTAAGAGAGCTATATTCAACTTTTAGACCTTGGGAAGTTGTGTCCACACTTATAGGCTGCGGTTTTGTCATAATGAAGATAAGGCCGGAGACTATTCTTCCATTCCCATTGTATAAAAGGATAAGGGACAAAACCTTTCTCAGAATCATTATAGAATTAGAACGTGTCTTTCAGGCAGTTATTCCTAAATATCTCCTAAGTAGAACAATTCTAATTTCATGCATAAAATGTGGTAAGTTATCCGTCCCAACATTCTAAACCAAAAATATTTCGCATAGTAAATGAAGTAAGAATCGGTTGATTCAGTTAAGCTTTTCGAGTAGTGCAGATTTGACCGCGTCCCAGCTCCGCTTAGTTACTAGAAATTCTCTCATCCGATTGGCATACTGTTTCTTCAATGCATTTATGTTTATAATGTATTTTGAGATCTTCATGCATAATTCACTCGGAGACTTTGCTAGAATGATCTCCTTATCGGAATAGTCTTGCCTACTAAAATATTTAGTATGGGTTATCTTAGCGACGGGTGTCCCGATTAGTCCCGCTTCAATAGAGGATATTCCGATCTCTTCATCGGTACACCTTTCTATAAACAGGTCCGAGGATGAGAGAAGTTTAAGGAATTCTCTTCTAGGCATTGTTGGTAATATTCTTATGTCTAAATTTTTTGATTCAAGGTTCTCTAGAGGGGAATATCTATATCGGATAGGGCTAACTATGCAAAATTCAATCCTTCTTTCGGAAAGATTTCCAATTTTTCCAGCTAGCATTACTAGCATTTCCATGCTCAGCAGACGAGGTGAGTTTACGAAGGAAGTATAAGTCGTTATCCTAATTAGATCGCTCGATGCATTTGAGGCTTGTAAATGCGAATATAATTTTATGTCATCTGGTAGAATAAATTGGGGCAGAATCACGTAGTCTTTTGGTCGCCCATTTCTTTCCCAAGAAGTCTCAGATCGGAAAATGAAGAAATCCCATATTCTTGAGAACTTTAAAGCCTTCCAGTATGCTATAAGTGGTAACCGCCCCGCCATTCCGCTTAGACTGAACTGCATAACTGATTGCAGAAATTCATCCGTTACAAAGCCATGAATAAATAATGCCTTTTTCGATCTTATGAATAACGGGTTCCACCAAAAATTTGATCCAGTAAATATTACTACATCACATTTTCTAAGATTGGGAAGAACCCTCCATTCCTCATATAATTTGAAAACATTCTTTGCCTCTAATTTCAATATTTTTGCATTAAACCCCTCTGATCTGAGACCTTCAAAAAGATCCCGTGCAGTTGTATAGGTTCCACCTACCGCATAACCAGGCGATATTATAGCTATATTCATTATGATGCCTCAAATCCTTTAATATAGGAAATTAGAACCCAAAATCTCCTTCCACAATGAAAAGTAATTGCTTTCACACATCATTCTTTCTTACATCAAATAAATCTTTCATCCTCCCATAAGAATAGCCTAGCATGTAGGGTATAGAGAATAACGCCACATATAAGATATCGTATATTGTCATTCCCTTCCCTCCGATTTCTTTTCCCGACATTAATAATTTTCTACCTACAACTGAACGTGTTACACCTCCCCAGAAAACCCTCTCAGCCATCCACTTAAATGTCAACTTTTGAGGGCTGATTTTGTGGTATACAATTGCCTTAGGCGTATAGAAAATTTTATACCCCCTTCTCCTGACATTCTGGCATAACATTGTTTCCTCACCGCTCAATAATTTTGAATCCCTCCTACCTAACTTGGTATAGAATGGGTCAGAACTTCCAATTATACGTCTCTTTACGGCGAAATTGGCTCCAACTATCATTTCATTTTCACCAATGGTCCTAGGAGTTTCTCCAAGAGAAAGAGTTGATATAGCAAATTTTGCATAATTCGACTTCGAGAAGAAAGGCGGTTTTCTCGGCCATATTGGAATAACCTTTCCGCCGCAGATAGCGATTTTTTCATCTATTTCAAAAGGAAAACATAATTGATAGAGCCATTGCTTATCTGCAATACAATCTGCATCTATAAATGCTATAATGTCATTTTTTGCCCTTCTTACTCCTCGATTCCTTGCTGCTGATAACCCTTCTAACGGCGCATAGATGTATTGTACCTTGCTTGGGAGACTAAATTTCTTAAAATAGGGCGAGGACGAGCTGTCCACGATTACAATTTCATAACTAATATTTTCCTGGTTCAAGAGACTTTCAATGCACTCACTGATCAAGTTCAGGGGTTCATTATATATGCAGAGGATTATAGAGGCTTGAGACATTAAAAATCAACTATTCCAAACTTTTATAGAGTCTTATGTAATCCTCGATTACGCAATCCCAAGATGCATTCTTCAAGACAAAACTGTAGGCCCCTTCAATGAGAGAGTGTGCTAATTCAGGACTTTCAAGTATCGAGAGTATTGCCTCAGCTAGGCGTCTCCTATCTTTTGGAACGAAAAGAGCGTTGCTTTTTCCGCCGATAGTATAAATGCTCCACTCATCCTCAATACATACGATGGGTCTTCTAGCCGCCGCTGACTCCAACAGCGTGTAACCGCTGCCTCTTCCCGCATAAAAGACCGCGGCGCCGGACAGAACCTTCGGAACATTAGCATATCTAACCTTCCCCAGGAAACGAATCTTATCTTCCACTCCTCTCTCTACTGCCAGGGATTCCAGCCTTGCTCTTTCAATACCATCTCCTGCTATAACAAAGTTAATGTCGGTTCTTTCAAGTACTAGCGGAGCTGCATCGATGAGCAGATCAACTTCTTTGACAGGATCAAGTCTTCCCAAGTAAAGGACGTATCCACCATTACGCTCTCTAAGACCTGAAAATCTCCTAAAATCAATCGCCAACCTAATTTTTTCAACCCTTCTAGGTTGAAATTTTCTTACATAATTAGCAGCTTCATCCGTCGGTGCAATTACAGCATCCGCATGTTTAATCGCATATTTAAAAAGGCTTAAGTTCAAAACCTTCCTTAAGAATCGGATGGAAGAATAATCTGTAAAGGCTTTTCCTACATTATGGACTGAAAGGACATATGGTTTCCTTCCTATATTGGACAGTAGTGCAGCCACAATTGTGATGAAATATTCATTACCATGAATGTGAATAATGCCTTCTTCTTCTGACAACCTCTTGACAAAGATTGGATGTGGAAAAGGGTTAGATATTTCTGGAAGAATGCCGCCAAATGTCGGGGGATTAATCCCAAAAAATTCTAAAATTTCCAGGTTTCCCAGTGTTATCCTTCCTTTAGGATCAGAGGGAATAAAAAGCTTACCTGTTTCAATACTCCCGACAGTATATATCCTCGTCTCAATACCTCTCCTGGATAATGCCTCGGTTAATTCCCTAACATGAACCCCAATACCTGATTCCGTTATGCCAGGAGCTACATGTATAATTCTCAATCTAATAATCTCACCTTAGTGCAATGCTAATACCTTTCCGTTCAGTTTCCATTTTAGGAGTGAGAAGAACATTTTAACTGGATCTCTGTATATGCTTACCTTTGAGTTTCCTTTGTAGTTATAGGTTACAGGGATGTAGCCTATTCTGAAGCCTCTTCTTGCGGCCTTTATGAGTATCTCGCTGTCTATCTCGAAGCCATTGGAGGTTAAGGGTTGAATTGCTTCGATTACATTCCGTCTGAAGGCCTTGAAGCCTGTCTGGAGATCTTCAAATCTGACGCCAAACATATGTTTGATGAAGAAGCCGTAGATGCGGCTTAAATATGCTCTAATAAGCTTTATGTTGCCATTATTCCTGTTTATCCAAATCTTTCTTGAACCTACTATAATATCATTCCCATCTATCGCATCAAGCATATCTGGGATCTTCTCTGGAGGATACTCGAGATCAGAGTCGATGAGCACTATAAATTCCCCTCTCGCCTCCTCGAAGCATCTCCTCACGCCGAAGCCCTTCCCCATCCTCCTCGGGAAGTGTAATGCCTTAACATTGCTATGGCTTTTAGCAAGCTTGTCTATGATCTGAGGCGTCATGTCGCTGCTTCCATCCTCCTCCAAGATTATCTCGAATGGCTTACCATACCGTTTTAGGGCCTCATAAACCCTCTCAAAGCATTCCTCAAGCCGCTCCTCCTCATTATAGGCCGGCATAATCACCGAAATGATAGGCTTCTCTTGGGCGCTACTCATCCCTTCTGAACCTCCATTTATATATGAGGTATACTGTTGCGGTTACAGCAGGGATGAAAAGAAGCGGAGTAGGCCATGGCAGTTCAGGTATAACTTCATGGGTAACTGAATAACTTCCAAAGTTTGGAGCCCTATCGCGCAAATTAGGGCTGAACGTTACCACGATAACGCCTATGGTACTCTTAACTTTCTCAGGGTACCCTATACCGGAGAGGGACGTGGTAAGACGGATTGAGTATCCGACAATAGTTATCTCAATTGAAGCCCTATAAATCCACGTACCTGAGACCCACTCATATAGGCCGGGATTATTTCCTCCAGCCTGAAGATAAAAGTCAGCACCTCCATAAAGCTGGTCCCCACCGTCCCTAGTATCTAAGTAAACACGATATAAACGAATGAGTGATGGCTGAGGGGTCGTTGAGCAGTTGACTATGAACCGGAAGTGCGTCCCATTGTTCGTCAAGTAGACATATAAGATATCTACGGATGCTGGATTAGCATCCCTCCTCGGGTCCGTCCCAATCAATATTGGTTCAATAAAGGCATGAGCCGCACTTACATTTGGGGCAAGAAGAAGAATGGACATCAAAATTGCAAAAAGAATAAGTCTACATGTAAGGAGCCTATCCAACCTATGTGCTTCCTCCATGAATCTTTGCCTTGCCTAATACCTTGATGAGGTAGGCTATACTTACAAAGCCAAGCGCTAAGGCCAAAGCAAGCAGGAAAAGCCAAGCCTTGAGATTAAATGGTAGTAAAGCATCTAGAAAGGCGGTGAAGGCCGGGTTGTAGTAGGCTATCTCTGAGATGAGAAGGACTGAAAGGGATAAAATTGGAAGCAGATCTATTAGCGAAATTCCGATATGAGCATCAGTTTTTCCTTCGGTGGCCGTCATCTTGAGATCCCCATCTTTCCCAACCGCTTTGCCTTGAGCCTTGAAGGACGAGGTTCCAGCATCGCCCCTCAGGAACGATGCAGCAGGAGGTCCCCAGACTCCAACGACCTTCTCGTACACCATCTTGGCATATGGCTCCCTCCTGAAGAGTTCGGCCAGTTTCTCCTTTGGCTTCTCCCTCATCAACTTCTCGATAAGCTTCCTGTCCTCCTCTGGAATCAAATCCCAGTTTTCATACACAGCACGCCAGTCAGCCATACTCTACAACTCCATAAGCTCCTTGATTGCTTCCTCAGCTGTGAAGACCTTACGCCTCGAAGCCTCCACACTACTTCTTTCCATCTTCTCCTCGTCTTTTCTCCCGTCTCCCTCATTCTTAGGCTCCGCTGATTCTTTAGCCTCGGCTGCATCAACTCCTGTTCCGCCTTTCCGAAGTGATTGAGAAAGCCTCTTCCATTCATCCATGATTGCTTCTTGCTTGTCGGTTAGAGGCTTCTTTTCTCCTCCAGTCTCGACCTTTTCCGTAGGCTTCTTCTCTTGATGCGAATCTTTCATATCAGACTGCCCTATCGCCGATGGACTCTTGGGATTAAGATTCTCGTCTAAGAAGCCCTTCTTGATCAGCCTGTCGATTATTTCTCTGACCTCAACAGGCTCCATTAGGAGACGGAGACAAACCTCTTCAATTGTCTTACACTTTATAATTGCTGAGAGGACCTTTGCTTCTTGGATAGACAATCCTTCTAGCTTATACCCCCTATAGAAGCCGGATCTTATAGCATCAAGCTCTTTAATCCGTTCTTCAAGATAGGAGAGGACCTCCTTAGCCACGTCTATCCGCTCAGCTGGCCTCTCTTGGACTGGAACTTTAAGGTCGGTCTCCCTTGGCTTCTCCACAGTCTCGGCAGATGGCTTATAAGGAGATGTTATGATCTGAGAGCCTGAGAGCACTCTCCTAGTTATCCTTGCGTTAGGCCCGATCTTGACGGTTCTCTCTGTCGAGACGGCCTCGACAGTCGCGTTCTCTTCGAGTATTATATCCCTAAGCGAGTCGACGACGCCATTGATCACACAATTTCGCCCGACAACTACAACTCCTTCAGAAAGAACGTGACCCTCAACTATCGTTGACTCCCCCAATTCGACGCCGCCGAAAGCCTTGATACTTCCGTAAATGTGGCAGTTCCTGCCTACTTTCAAGCTTCCCTGAACAACCAAGGGATTATTGATGACTGTGCCGTCGGGTATGCTTATGTCACCGGTAACCCTCAACACTTCACTTGGAACCTTCACTCTTGCCTCTTCTCTAGCCTTCTCAAGCGGCGGAACTTCGACATCTGGCTTCTCTTCATATGTAGTCTGTTCAGGAACTCTTCTTGGACCCCTATCCTTCCTCCTAAAATACTCAAAGATTACGGGTGAGAAGAGAACCCCCAAAATAATGAGGGGTAAGAGCGACAACAGATTCATATCATCAGCCCACCATTTACACGCAGATGTGAAGTGTCCTTCGCATTCCTCCCGTTTCTGTTATTATTGCCGACGTGTCGAGTATGGTTCCATCTATGGTTGCCCCCTCGCGTGAGGATCAGATCGATCAGCGCCTTGGAGCAGCAGAACGCCATCAGTAAGAAGGCGAAGGTAAGCGCTGGAAGTAGCCAAAACATGCGTCTCCTCCTGTCAAGATAGACCCCTGAGCCTACCTCAAAGAACGGGGCGAAGTTGCCGACAGTGCTATAGGTGAAGATTGATAGGACGAAGATATACTGCTTCAGACTCTCCCATGAAAGAAGCATTGATTCACGAAGAATATAGCATGAAGCCCCCACAATCCATCCTACAAGAACGAGAATAGGCATAAAATAGATGCATAAGAGGAGAGTAAGATCAGCCTTCTCGTATAAGCTGAGGTGAGGAGCCCTAACCACTTTCCCCAAATGCTTCAGGGCGCATTGCATGTGTCCCTTAGCCCATCTATATCTCTGATTCCAGTAAGCCCTCCATGATGTTACAGCCTCCTCGTAAGCCTCGGCATCATTTACATATCTGATCTGGTAACCTTTCAGGGCAAGCCTAATAGTTAGGTCGGTATCCTCGGTTAGCATATCACTGTCCCATCCTCCAACCTTTTCTAACGCATCCCTTCTGAATCCTCCAACGGTTCCGCCGTATTGAGGAACAAGAACAAGCTCATCTCTAGCCTGCTGGTCTATCCTATAGCCGCCTATCCTCTCTAAAGTGACGATCTTTGAGACGATCGAATCGTCCTCATTCATAACTGTAACCCTTCCCTGAACCGCGCCAACTTCAGGATCAACGAACGGGGCTACAAGTTTCTCAATTATGTCGCGCTGCGGGTAGTAATCCGCGTCGAAGGTCAGAATTATCTCGCCCGTGGCAAACTTTATTCCATCGTTAAGAGCCGCTGGCTTCCCGCCGCCACCGTTTGGGCGATGCACAACTTTAATGTAACTGAATCTCGAGGCGAAGTCGTCACCTATCTGGCCAGTCGCATCAGTTGATCCATCGTCAATCAATATTACTTCGAGCCTATCCTTCGGGTAGGTTAGCTCAGTCATCCGATGCAAAAGGTTCCCGATCACCATCTCCTCATTATGGGCTGGTATAAGAACGCTTACTCTTGGAGTGTAGACCCCATTAATTCTGCGAAAAGATTTCATGAAGGACTGGGGCTTGCAGAATAATGCATAATAGGTGAAGATCATGTGTCGGCACATGTATGCAACCATTATCATGCAAAGAAAGATTGTGATAACCGTCAGAATCATTTCATGTTCTCTCTCCTAAGCCAAGACATGCCAAGAGACCATGTCGAAACAACCCAGACGAAGTCCACCATAGGTCCCAAGACAAAATGGGCAAAATAGAAGGCAGATAGACCGTAATTATATGCTATCGAGACAACCGCAGCGAGTCTGCTTAGATTCCATATAAAGCCGATAGACATGCTTAGAATAAACCATGCAGTCTTAACCTTAATGTTGCCCTTCAACAATCCAATAGTAAACGCCGATATAAAGGAAAATATTAGAAGAGTAATAAGCCCGGAACACTCTATCAACACCTTGAACCCCACAACACTACCGTCAAGCAGTCTCACATACATGAGATACTGAGAAGCTACATACTGCGTCCTGATCCCCGAGGCATCAAGCATAACCATTGCTGTTCGGGCTATTAGATCCCAAGCATATCCTGACGCAAGAAAAATAGCTATAACAGAGGCTAGGCAAATCATCAGGAACGCATGAAACATTGCAGGCCTTTCCTTCTCAGGATACGCGTCCATGAATGTCTACTTGCTCCATATATAGATTCCAAATACATACTATTGAATGATTTTCGTAGTCAACTTGATATTCCAAGCGTGAATATCAGGGTTTCCGAGAGATGATCGGGTAACACTTGTTAACTTTTTGCTATCTTTTTGTTTTCAATTGTATACGGACTGAAATATTTACATAAAAATGTTAAAATACACCGTTCTTTAACGGGGTGTATTCTTGAACCATCACGGTGCCATTGGCTTGATTAAAATATTTTGCCAAATTAGAAAATTAAAACCGGGACAACCCTTTTATATAGAGAGAGAATAAAAATAAAAGAGTCCCAGTTCAAATTCATTGAAATAGGGCTTTGATTTTTCATGATCACCCAGCGAGTACCCACAAGGATTCCGAAATTCGACGATTTAATAGGTGGAGGTTTCCCTAACAATAGCATGGTTCTTCTCGTGGGCTACCCTGGCGCGGGAAAAACAACATTTTCCTCACAGTTCATATATAACGGGGTAGTCAAAGACCATTCTAGAGGCGTCTATGTCTGCTTTGCCGAGACAAAGGAGACCTTCCTAAGGAACATGCTTAGGTTCGGATGGGACTTCGAAAAGTTGGAAAGAGAGGGCGAAGTAGCAATACTTGACCTCTCAGTCACTCGAGAAACAGGTCTTCAGAAGAATCTTGACATAATAATAGAAACACTGACCAATATTGGCGCCACGAGACTAATTTTAGACTCATTCACCGCGATGGGCATGGCATTCAAGGAATTAATTGACGCGCGTCTCATGATCCATCTCCTATATAGGTTTCTAAAAAAAGCAAACTGCATATCAATCCTCATCGTCGATCAGCCCTGGGGCACAACATCAATGGGAGAGGGAATCTTGGAGTTTTTAGCAGACGGGATAATCTACTTGGAAACATACTTCAATAGGAGGGGCAAACTCTCCAGAAGGGTAAGAATACTAAAAATGCGCGGTACAGATCATACGCTACTGCCACACCCATATGAAATTACCAATGAAGGCTTCACAATCCTGGACGTCCCATCGAGAAAAAGGTCCGCAAAAACGGTGAGATCAACTTAAAAGATCCAAGGTCAAACCTTAGAATACCAGTGTTATATACGTACGGATTCCATGTTATTTACTTATGTTTCAGTTATTCATGGGATTGACCTATACTACAGATTCTAACAATAAACTTTTTAAAATATATTAAACATAAACGATTAAAAAATACAGGTGCCATGTATATTTTTTCTTCACAATTATCATAAAATTTCTTGTCCAAATAAAAATCTGTGCCCTCAAGCACACAGACACAATCATTAAGCATAAACTCGTCCACCTTCGCAGTCAAATTAAGTAACAAAAATCAATCCGGAGAAGAACACTATAAATGTCGTCATTGCCACCATCTCACCCCAAAGAAGGACGCGATAATCTCAGGATACGACTCCGAACATTCGCTCAGACACATCCACTGCCAATGCTGCGGCAGAATTATTGCATGGCCCACAAATGGCACCAGAATAAGAAGCGCACTTGAGGGCATTTTTCTAACAATAACGGGAGGCACGCTTGCTTTTCTACTCTACCCATATCTGAACGTTTATGGGTTACAGATCGGCTTATACACCTCAGTCTTCGGCATAATAAAAGCGGCGATCCTCTAAATACGCTAACATCTAAAGGAAAGCGGAGAAAGACAGATTTTTAAACATGTCCAGATTGCATATATTTTGTGATACAAGATGCCTAAGACCGAAATGGACCTTAGATCCGAACTCATTTGTACACGTGTCACCTCTGCGATAAAAGAAGCCGTAATTGAAGAAGCACAGTTGGAGGGGTTAACACCCTCAGAGTGGCTTCGCAACCTAATTGTTAAGGAACTAAAGCAGAGGGGGGCCCTTCAGAGGACATACAAGTTTCCAGACATTGAACCAAATGATCAATGAGGCACATAAATAACCTATATCTTCTCCTCAGTCAATCTGCAGCATTCCATAGTTTAACGGCAAGACATGATTATCAATGAAGAACTTTTGAATTCAGAAGATGTGCAAAACTTTGATGCTGGACTATCAAAGCAGCGTCATATGCGCTAGTGACCTCCTATAGGATCGCCCTCAGCCCAGAATAAGGAGACTTTGCTTCCCAACATGTATAAGAAACCTAAAAAATCTTTAGAAGATGGAGGTGAGACAAAATATCTTTGTCTCCAAAAGATGGTGCCGCGGGCCGGACTTGAACCGGCGACAGCCCGGTTTCAAACCTATTTGGGCTTCAGCTTCACCCTCGCCCGCTGTTCAAATAGTCGCATGCGGTCGGGTGCTCTCCCAAACTGAGCTACCGCGGCATCAAGAAAATAGAATTGCCCCATCTTTATATAAAAATTTAGGCCTCTGTAACATAGTTCCTTAGAATTCCGATCTTCTCAATCTCTGCTTCAACAACGTCTCCTGGCTTCAAAAACTTCGGATAAGGTTTCATGAATGCCCCAACACCTGCAGGCGTTCCGGTTGCGATGATGTCGCATGGCTCTAGCGTCATCACCCTGCTAAGATGATGCACAACCTCATAAACGTTAAATATCATATTCTTTGTGGAGGAACATTGTCTAACCTCATCGTTTACACGTGTATACATTTGTAGGTTATTCGGGTCGCCTATCTGATCCGATGTGACGATGAATGGGCCGATAGGGGCAAACGTGTCGAAGCTTTTTCCTCTCGTCCATTGTCCGTCCTTAAACTGGATGTCGCGTGCAGACACGTCGTTAAAGACCGTGTATCCAAAAATATATTTGGATGCCTCTGAGACTGGAATGTCCTTTCCTCTTTTACCAATTATTACCGCAAGCTCAACCTCATAATCCAGCTTACTAACAAACCTCGGCTTCACTATATACTCTTCTGGTCCAATGATACATGTTCTGGGCTTCATGAAGATAATTGGCTCCTCAGGTACAGGGGATCCGGATTCTTCGGCATGGTCTCTATAATTCAGACCTAGGCATATGATCTTAGGCGGTGAAGAGATAGGCGCCTTAAGAACGACTTCGTTTAACCTCAGAGTTGACCTTTCTTTTTCATTCTCTGATAGATAGGAAAATTTTTCGACCAGACTCTTCAGTATCTCCTCAGGTCTCGAAGTAGCTGACATCAGGTTCTCTATACGCCCTGGTATTGCGTAGGAGCAAAGTCTCGCTACCGCTTTGATATCGAGTAATGAATCCCCATTCAAGACTCCAAAACTCTCTTCACCGTCGATCAAGAAACGCGCGATCTTCAAGTTTCAGGCACCCAAACTTTTTGGTAGAAAGCCAAATATAAACCATTCAGAACTATCAAGCCTTGGAAAGTTCTCTGTTATTGTAGAGTGATAATGGGAAGTGCTAGGATGGACATAATAGATGTCGCCGAGAAGATGTTGGCAAAGTATTCCCTGTGCAATAGTTGCCTAGGCAGGCAGTTTGCTTTTCTGGGTCATGGAATGGATAATGAGGATAGAGGTAGAATGATAAAAACCATCCTCACGATGAGGGCTCACATGATGGTTCTTGAAGGCGAAAAGAGGGGAATATCTCTTCTTAAGATTTTAGCCGTGAACGGTTCTTTTCCAATGGCCCGAGAAACTCTCCAGAAACTCAAAAGAAAAATTACCAGCGAGAGCCAGACATGTTTCCTATGTGAGAACAACTTACAAAAGTTAGATTCATACGTGGAGAAAGCCGCACGCTTACTTGGGGATTACGAATTTGATACGCTTCTTGTCGGTATTAAACTTCCACCAGAGGTTGAAGAGAGAGAAGACGAGTTTAGAGCCAGATTTGGAGTTAAGTACGGGGAGAACTTAAGAAATGAATTCAGCCGACTACTTGGGAAAAAGATATGCGATACTACAGGAAAAATAGTTGACTTCGCCAATCCTCATGTAGTTATAATCGTTAATCCGTTTAGCGGTGACGTGAAAATACAAGTCAAGTCTCTCTATATTATGGGAAGGTATAGAAAACTTGTTCGAGGCATCCCCCAGTCAAGGTGGATATGCTCCGAGTGCAGAGGTGTAGGTTGCCAAAAATGCGGAGGAACAGGCAGAATTTATCAGGAATCGGTTGAAGAACTTATCGGCAAACCGATTCTGGACGCGACGCATGGAAGCGACTTTGCTTTTCATGGGGCGGGACGCGAAGATGTAGACGCAAGAATGCTGGGCCGTGGCAGACCATTCATCATTCAGATCAAAAAGCCACGTAAGAGAAGCATTGACCTATCCGAAATCGAGAAGGCAATAAACACAAGTGCAAATGGAAAGATAGAAGTAAGAAATCTCAAATTTGTAAACAGAAACATGGTTAAACGGATAAAAACCGCTGAATCGGCGCCTAAAACCTACAAGGTCATCGTAAAGTTCGACCGAGAAATCACTGATGAAGAGATAGACAAATTGTCGTCATCATTATCTGAGACAATAGTCCATCAGCAGACCCCCCTAAGAGTAATACGGAGAAGATCTGACAAAGTTCGGGAAAAAAAGATATATGAGACGAGAATAAAAAGGATTTCACCAAACACGATATTAATGAGAATCAGATGCCAAGGAGGACTGTACGTAAAGGAGCTAGTCACTGGGGATAATGGGCGAACAAGACCCAGTGTTTCAGAGATCATTGGCGCAAGGGCAGAACCTATAGATCTTGATGTAATGGAGGTTTCGTACGAGGGATAAAAGGAATGTCTAAGGGGTATCGAAATAAAACCCGGGCATTACTAAGGAAAAAAGTTAGGGAACATGGAAAATTAGGTCTAAGCAGGCTTCTTCACACATATAACCCAGGCGATAAGGTTGTAATAAAGATTGATCCTAGCGTCCACAAAGGCATGCCGCATCGCCGATACCATGGCAAGATAGGTGTGATAGTAGGTAAAAGAGGAAGATCTTACGAGGTAACAGTTACGCAAGGAGACGAAATCAAAGAGGTTATTGTCAGACCTGAACACCTGCAGCCGCATCGTGAGGGGTAAATATGGCGAGGAGATTGATAAAGACTCAGCCAATTTCTATCCCACAAGTGAAAAAAATACTCCAATCCATCGGTGAGGAGAATTTAGATCAGTTTCAGCGCAGATCACTTGACTATGCCATAAAATTCTCCAAAATAGATGCAGCCTCAGCAGAGAGCTTACTAGAAGAATTGAAGAAAGAAGCGTTGATGGAAGAAGAAGAGGCTATTCAAATAATCAATTGTATGCCGAAAAGTATAGAAGAGTTAAGGGTTTTTTTGGCTGGCGGCAGAAAGATAATTGAAACATCCAAATTGGAGCTAATCTTAAATCTTTTAGACAAGTACAGAAGCAAAGGTGAAGATCAAAGTTAATGGAAGAAAAATATTATTAACATTTTTGTCATTAAATGTAGATATTAATCCTCTTGGGATGACAAATAATGACACATCTAATATTTCTGAAGGAGACATCAAACTCCAAAACATTTACTAATGGGTGTTTGTCCATAAGATTTTTTAGATTAGCCTCACATTATTCGGCTAAAAAGGAAAAGACGCATACAATCTGATTTTTGGTTTAGAAGGTAAAAATTCTGTCTAAAAGAAGGCGGAGGGGAAGAAAGGAGATTGTCTGAAAGCAGAGAAAGAGAAATGAGACAACTTTATGAAGAAAACGCCTTGGTACTTGATTATTTACCCTTCGGAAAACCTGGAACTGGAGGAAAATTTAGATCCGGTCCAATTGTCCAAATGATAGGCGAGAATTACTTTACTCTGCTTGAGGCAAACGTAAAGGCCGGGGTCATCCTTAAACCTTTAGACAGAGTCTATGTTGGTAAAGAAGCTCGAAAAGAGATATCATATATACTTGGCCGAATTGGTTATGATGAATTAACTGCAAACGCTAGATCAGAACTTGAAAACGCCATAGAGAAGATAATTCTTAGCCGAGAAAGGGAATTCGTCAATTTCTTTAATACAGCACAGCCCATTACGCCTAGAATGCACGCTCTGGAGCTAATTCCAGGCATTGGAAAGAAATACATGTGGAACATCATAAATGAGAGAGAAAGACAACCCTTTCAAAGCTTTGACGATCTTCAACGACGGGTCAATATTCCGAATCCCGCTAAACTGATAACTAAGCGAATAATAGAGGAACTCTCAGAACAAAGCAAATACAGGTTATTCACACGATCCTCGTGATTTAAGCGTGAATAACTTAGGACGTCAATTTTTTATACAAACCTTTCTTCCAGGCCGGGTGAATATGAACCTACGTGAGGAGGCTCAACGAATAATACTCCAGTATAGAATTAAACCGCGGAAACGGTTGGGGCAACATTTCTTAGTAGAGGAAGAAGCTATACAAAGGATTATCTCACACGCTTCCCTAACACCCAAAGATAGGGTTTTGGAGATCGGTGCAGGCTTAGGTTTTCTGACTGAGCGACTGGCAGAAAAGGCGGGGCATGTTATTGCTGTCGAGATTGACAAAAGACTTGCAAAAGTCTTGAGGGGAAGATTGGCAAAGACCGAGAACGTAACGATTCTTGAAGGCGATATATTAAAGATTGATCCTCCCCAATTCGATAAGGTGGTATCAACTCCACCATATAGAATATCATCCCAGATTCAATTCTGGATTCTGGAAAGGAAAGTTAAAGAGGCCACACTAACATTTCAAGAAGAATTCGCCAAATGTCTAGTGGCACCTATAGGCTCAAGAGACTATGGAAGACTAACAATAGCCACCTATTACAGAGCCGAAGCAGAAATCCTAGAGAAGATCCCAAGGGAGATGTTCTGGCCTCATCCACGTGTCGACTCAGTAATAGTTAAGCTAAGGTTAAGGAGCCCTCCATTCCATGTAGATAACGAAAAAATATTCTTCGACGTTGTTCGGGATATATTTACGCAGAAAAATAGGAAGCTGAGAAAAGCCATCATCCCATTCCTTACTCATTATAATCTCACGAAATCATCCATACAAGAAATAGCTGATTCTCTACCTTTCAGCAGTAGAAGACCTAGGGAACTATCCCCTGAAGAGATAGGAATGATCGCGGATGAGATATTTAGGAAACTTAGAGAGCTTAAAGTCTCGTTATGAGAAACGAATATCTACGGTTTTATATGTCTTAGTAATCTCTCTTCAAGAAGCCTCTTTGGGAAAACTCCCACAATCCTGTCAACTAGCTCCCCATCTCTAAAGACTAGCAAGGTAGGTATACTCACGATCTGATACTTGGAAGCGATTTCCTGATTCCTATCAACGTTAAGTTTTCCGAATAAGATCTTTCCAGCATAATCTCTAGCCATCTCATCTATGATAGGCGACATCATTCTACAAGGTGCACACCATGAAGCCCAAAAATCAATCACCACCAAGCCGCTTCTCCCCTTGACATCTTCAAAATTCCGTTCATCCACCTCAACTGGTTCACCTCTTTTTTCTGTATCGGAACCCTTCTCAGACCTTTTGAGCATCTCTCTTAACTTAGCTTCCTTAATTCTCTCGAGATCCTCATCCTCTTCCTTTTCCAAGATATGCACCAACTCATAACATACAATGTTTGAGAAATAGCGAAAGTGTTAATTAATCTTATTTTATTTTAGGAAGGGAAATACTAGAACCCTATGAAAATAATTTCAATTGATCATTGGAAGTGTAATTCATGGCGAAGAAATTTAAGATCCTACAGAAAACAGTTATTGCGCCAGAGATTAACCGGATGGAGGTTTATGCGCCATTAATAGCTAAGAAGGCGCAAGCTGGTCAGTTTGTCATTTTGAGAGTCGATGAACTTGGTGAAAGATTTCCATTGACTCTTGTAGACTGGGATCCAGCTAAAGGAACTATAGCGCTAGTATTTCAAGAGGTAGGGGTCTCAACCAAGAAACTTGGGAGACTAAAGGCTGGCGATTATATAGAGGATATAGTTGGACCTCTCGGGAATCCGACGGACATAAGAAGGTTTGGCTCTGTGGCGGTCGTAGGAGGCGGTGTTGGTGCAGCCTTAATATATCCATGGATTAAGGCCTTAAAGAAAGCTGACAACTATGTTCTCACGATCCTCGGCGCGCGGAACTTTAGGCTGCTACTTTTTGAGGATGAGCTAAAGAAATTAAGTAACGAAATCTACGTCTCAACAGACGACGGTTCTAGAGGGATTAAGGGTTTCACTTCTGAAGTGCTTCGAATGCTCATCGAGAATGGAAGAAGGTTTGATTTAGTTATGGCGGCGGGACCAGTTCAGATGATGAAAGCGGTTGCTGAAGTTACACGCCCATACAATATGAGAACTATTGTAAGTTTAAATCCGATTATGGTAGATGGAACAGGAATGTGCGGAAGTTGTAGGATAATGGTTGGCGGAGAAGTGAAGTTTGCATGCGTAGATGGACCAGAATTTGACGCACATAAGGTTGACTTCAACGATCTCATCAATAGGCTAAACATTTACAAGGATGAGGAAACTAGGGCGGCGAGAATTTTTGAAGATAGACAAAAAAACGCCTTTAAGAAAGATGCCTGAACTAGTTAGCTAGAAAATACTAAGCAAATAAGGACTATTAGCCATGAAGTATAGCAGAAGTTAAGAGTTATTGACTACTATTTCAACCTTATTTGAACTTCCACAGCGTCGCCGTCTTGTAAGCCTAGTTCTTTACGCAAATTAACTGGTGCCACAACCTCAATTAAGTCCTCCGGATAGGAAGGTATGTCAGGTCTTACAATTCCACCTGATATTTTTTTCGATATCTTGGCCTCGTATAATTTAGCGGAGAAGTATCCATTCCGCTCTGGAATACACCATCCGCCAATCTTTAGAAGTAGATTACCTATCCCTATTGAATGAGGCACTAGTATATTGAGCGTGCCTGAACTTGGTTTGAACCCCAGTCTTTTCTCAACCTCTCTTATAAACCAGTCTAACTCTGTGAATTTTTTGCCCTCGCCCAGCCCGGATGATACCTTTCCTCTAATAGTTAGAATCATACTGGTCAATTGCCCAATCTTATTGTCGTCAAGGGAGAGTTATTAGCAAGATATATATCAGCTTCTGTATCTTAAGAGAGAGAAATGGGGCAAATATCTGCTAATAAAAATGAGGGGTCAGGATCATCTAGGATATTGCGTATTTTTGACCTTCTTTCTTCCAAGCGATCAATAAGATTTTCAGTGTATCTTGTCTCTTTATCATTTTTTATAATTTTCATCCTTGTTCCGCCTTTAGTTGGCATACTTCAAAAATTTACTCGAGTTTGGGAGATTTACAAGATCCCAACACTTCTGGAAAGGGCTAACAATGCAATATTATGTTCCTTTCTACTTGCTTTCATAGTATCTACATTAGACATGATTGCAGGTTTACCTCTAGCATGGTTCATCGTAAGAAGCAGGTCTCGTCTGATAAACATAATTGATACCTTTGTAGATATACCATTCCTAATACCGACCGCTGCACTGGGTTATTCGGCGAGCCTTTTCTGGAGTAAATCACAGGGATTGGCAGGAATTTTCGGGATGGAAGAGCTTGTTCCTCCCGGTTTCATGCTTGTATTATTGCTTCATTTCATATTCTCATATCCAGTCATCGTTAGAGTGATGGTTGGCGAACTTCTAAACTACACGGAGATCTATGAGGTGGCAGCCAAAACCCTTGGCGCGCAACCTTTCACATCTATCAGAACAGTAACTCTCCCATTGCTCAAGCCTGCGCTTGTAGCCTCATTTCTCCTTTCATTCGCAAGATCTCTTTCAGAGACAGGGGCGACTGTCATGGTTGCTGGGCAGTTCGAAAATGGATCAGTCTTCATATTTAACAATCAGGACAAAGAATGTGCGCTGGTATACGTCAGTCTAATTCTGATAACATCTTCTATTATCCTCTTCTTCCTGATAAAATTGATAGCATTAAAACTTAAGATTCCAATTAGACATGCGTGGCCTAACTTAGAGAGGAAACTCAGTAGTCACCCTACCGTGAAGCTCCGGGATAGCTTAACTATAGCTGTATTCTTACTAATTGTTATTTCTCCATCTATTTATGTTGCCCTTCCATTAATCTATGCATTAGAAAATGGTACGGTGAACAAGGCATTAGCGGGAATTGGCCCTTGGAGTGCCTATTGGAGTAGCATATCCCTCTCTTACTCTATCGGATTCATATCAACTGTTATCAACATTCTAGCCGGATTACCCATGGCAATATTGATAGCAAGAAGAAAAGCAGGGCAGTTAAGTTCCCTCCTAGATTCTATAGTTAACATCCCGATTATCGTTCCTTCAATCGCTCTGGGAGTATCGCTCAGATTTTTCTGGGAAAGTGTAGGTTTTCTAAATGAGTTTTGGGTTCTAATATTATCCCATGCCACTATCACTTATCCTTACTTTGTTATGTCGATGTCAGCCGCCATTATGGGAATAGACAAAGAGATGGAGGAAGTCGCGTTTACACTAGGGGCTAAGCCTTTTACAATCTTTAGGAGGATAACATTCCCCCTCACAAAATATTCTGTCTTCTCAGGAGCTGTGCTTGTATTCACTCGATGTGTTGGTGAGACTGGAGCGGCAAAAGCGGCAGCCAAAACATTAAAGACAACGCCTGTTCTACTTGTTGAGTGGATCATTAAAGGCGTCGTCTCTCCATCAGAAAGTGCCTTAGGCGTAGGAATTCTCATATTAATATGCTTCATTGTACTCTTAATCCTCAGAGTTCTAATAAGAGGAGGAAAAAGATAGATCATTGCCATCACTTACCATGGTCAACGTAACTAAGAGATTCGGGAGAATTGTTGCAGTAAATAACTTGAGCCTCCAGGTAGAAGATGGTGAGTATCTATGTGTTCTTGGACCCACTGGAAGTGGAAAGACTACGTTGCTTAAACTTATAGCTGGAATTTTAAAGCCTGATGCTGGCGAGATCTATATTGGTGGAAAACTTGTCAACGATATTCCATCCTGTGAAAGAAATGTAGCATATGTTCCGCAAAGATATGCTCTCTTTCCACATATGACTCTTCTCGAGAACGTTGCTTTTGGTCCTATATCAAGAGGGATTACTAGGAAAGAGTCCTATAGGATCGCCAAGAGACTGCTTGAGATGATGCGATTGAGCGGCAGGGAGAATTCTTTTCCCCACGAGTTAAGTGGTGGTATGCAACAGCGTCTTGCGCTTGCACGTGGTCTCGCAACAAATGCCAACATACTCCTTATGGATGAGCCGTTGGGAGCGCTAGACGCAAGATTAAGAGTGGAACTGCGTTACAAGCTGAGGGAGATGGTTAAAGAAAACGGGCTTACGGCAATTCACGTCACCCATGATCAAGAAGAGGCAATGGTTGTTGGCGATAGAATCGCTGTCCTTAGACATGGTCAAATTCAACAACTAAGCTCGCCCATAGAACTTTATAACAAGCCCAGAAGCATATTTGTCGCGAACTTTGTCGGTGACACAAACTTCTTGGAAGGATTCATCTTTGAGACTCATCAGCTTGGCTCGTGGGTACAAATGCGAAATGGACTTGCTTTGCTTACTTACGAAAAATCCTTTTCGACAGGCGAGAAAGTTGTTCTTGCTATTAGAGACGAAGCCGTCGAAGTTGCTAGACAGACAAGGAAGAGAGAAGAGCTTAACCTCATACCAGGGACAATTCAATCCTCCAGTTTCCTCGGCGGTTTCATCTCATACAGTATACTATTAATGAATGGAGACCTTCTAAGGGCAAAAGTTCCCATTTCGGATAAAAGGAGGTATTCGATTGGTGAAAACGTAATTGTTCGCTTAAGACCGGAAAACATAATTGTATACCCATATCCTTCAGCGGGTTTATTCAGGGAGCTGGAGGTGTTTTAAGTTTCCCAAGATTAGACTGCGCAATATCTCAAAAAGGTTTGGTGAAATAATAGCCCTCGAGAGGGTTAATCTTGAAATTGAAGATAAGGAATACCTATGCATTATCGGGCCTAGCGGATGCGGGAAAACTACCCTGATAAAGTGTATAGCGGGAATCATTGAGCCTACGGAAGGTGAGATATATGTCGACGGAAAAATGATTAACCATGTCCCGATTCATGACCGCGGAGTGGGTTACGTTTTTCAAGATATAGCTCTGTTTCCCCATATGAGTGTTTACGAAAATGTTTCTTATGGTCCAATGGTTAAAGGTTTAGAACCGTCAAAAAGTAAGGATCTAGTAAGAGAGATACTAAGCCTGATGGCGCTTAGCGATAGAGCTAAAGATAGGCCGACGACACTTAGCGGTGGAGCACAGCAAAAAACTGCCATAGCAAGAGCACTTGCATCAGGTTCGCTCCTACTACTTTTTGATGAACCATTAGGCTCGTTAGATGCTAAGGTTAGGAGTGTGCTCAGGCATGAATTGAGAAGAATGGTAAAAGATCTGGGACTAACAGCGATTCACGTGACACACGATCAGCAGGAGGCCATGGCTATTGCCGACAGAATCGTCATAATGAGGGGGGGTAGAATTGTAGAGGTTGGGGCTCCTATCGACCTTTATCTTCGCCCAAAAGAATTGTTCACTGCAAACTTTCTAGGCGAGGCTAACTTTTTCCTAGGTGAAATAGTCGGAGAGGAGAATGGTGAGGTGAGGATAGAGACCTCTGATGGCACAATAGGAAGCAGGGAAGCAGAGGTTAAAGGTGTCAAGGTCGTCGCGTGCATAAGACCGGAATTCGTAATCATGAAAAGAAGGGATGAACCTAAACATGGATCATGGAAGGGAAAAATTGTGGATAAAGTATTTGCTAGCGGCTTTATCCGATTTGAGATTATGACAGAAGGCGGCAATCGAGTCGTATCAAAAAAACCCGTATTATCTCATTCAAACAAGTGGAACTTAAATGAGACAGTACATTTAGAGTTTCCATCAGATCATGTCTTACTTTATCCGTATCCCAGCTGCGGATTGGAACGGGCGATTTCAATCGAATAGCAAAGTTTAAAAAATTTTTCGACACTACTTTGATTAGTCCTCTAGGAGTTTTTAGTAATGGAAAAATGGTTTGAGAAACGTCGAATGAACAAGGTTCTTGACATTGCTTATAGGCAGATGACTGTGGCATTAGACACGGTAAACGATCTTGAAAGGACTGTGAAAGCTGCTTCAGTCGGAGATAAAGAGACTGCAACAGCAACGATAGAGAGACTCTTTCATGTAGAGGAGGAAATAGATAATTTGAGGAGAACAGTTTTCGAAGAGCTTACCAAAGGCGCACTCTCTGGCCGTGAACGGGAAGACATCATGCACCTTGTGAAACGGCTTGATATGATGGCAGATCATGTAAAGGACTCTGCAAGAAATGTTCTGGTGCTCCTTAATGCAAACATTCCAAGGGAGATATGGAGAGCTTTCCTAGAGATGTCATCTCAATTATCAAATACAGCTGCGGTTCTAAGAGAAAGCCTAAGATTTCTGGTTGAAGATAAATCCAAGGCAAGAGCTATGTCGGAGAAAGTGGAGGAAGAAGAAAACAAGGTAGACAAAAAGCATCTAGAGATAAAGACGCTATTAATAAAATATGGAGACGAGATGAGCCCTTCAGTTCTAATTATACTGAAGGATCTACTGGACTCTATAGAAGAGGCGGCCGATAGCTGCGCTGACACCGGAGATTACATCCGAGTGTTAACAGTATAAGCTAGCTGAATTTATTGTCTAGTTAAGCTTTGGCAGTCTTTTCTAGCGCAGCTACGCCCGGTAATTTGCTGCCCATGAGAAACTCTATTAATGCTCCTCCAGCCGTGCTGATGTAGGATATTTTATTAGATATTCCTAGTTCCCCTAATGCGGCAATGGTGTGTCCTCCGCCGGCCAATGAGAAAGCTTTTGAGGAAGCAACTGCTTCAAAAACCTCTTTCGTGCCTTTAATGAATTCTTTCCTCTCGTAAACACCTAGAGGGCCGCTGACAACGATAGATTTAGCCTTATTTATGATTTTAATATATTCATTGATTGTTTTAGTTCCAATGTCGAGAATAGGATAATCTGTGGGCAATGAGCTTACTGATATCTCTTTTCTCTTGCCTTCAATGTCCACTGCGACATCGATTGGAACTTTTATCCTATCAGGATATTTACTCATCAAATCTTTTATACCCTGCATTAGATTTGTAACACCCTGTTTCACTAGGTATTCCATATTAGGTTTTCCAAGGTCTATTCCCTTGGCCGCTAAGAAAAGATGGCCAGTTACTCCGCCTGTCAACACGAAATCTGCAATATTATTCGAAAGAACATAACTTGATATCTTCAATGAATCGTCAGCCTTTGCCCCTCCTAGGATGAAGATACATGGTTTTTCCGGGTTCTCCAGCACTCTAGCCAAAGCTTTAAGCTCCCTTTCCATTACTCTGCCCGCCACACTTGGCAGGAGAGCAGAAAAACCTACAATGGAGGCATGAGCTCTATGTGCTGCTGAAAAAGCATCATTAACGAATAAATCGGCGAGAGAGGCAAGTTCTCTCACGAAATCTGTGGTAGCATGTTCTTCCGGCGTCCTAACTTTCTGTTCATCTGGGCATGTTCTAGTATTAGCTAAGATAAGAACTTCGCCATTTTTCAAATTCTTTATGGAAACTTTCGCCATATCACCATATAAATCGTCCACATATCTTACTGGCATACCAAGGATCCTTGCGAGAGCTTGAGCATGTTGTTCAAGCGATATGAAATCCGGGTCTCCTGGCCGACCTTGATGAGCAAGTATTACAATTTTAGCTCCTCTTTCTGCCAACTCTTTTACTGTAGTTTCTCCATGAGCCTTAATTCTTGAGTCATCCAGAATTTTCTTGGTTAATGGATCCACTGGTGAGTTAAAGTCTACCCTCACTAGTACTACCTTACCCTCCACATCAACATCATTTAATGTTAGAAACTTCGCCATGTCTCCACCAGCCCTAAAACAAAAAATGTTAGCAGAAGTTTTTCAGCAGTTTTTAGCTACGGCTTGTCTTTTTTACCTATCAGCTCGATAAGTTCTACCATTCTGCAGGAAAATCCCCACTCATTGTCGTACCACGCCAGTACTTTGACTAGATTCTCGATTGTCATTGTTGATAACCCATCAACTATTGCCGAATATGTTGAGTGGTTAAAATCAGAAGAGACCAGAGGTTCTTCTGTATATGCCAGGATGCCTTTCA